>JASFSD010000083.1:0-8591 GCA_050114575.1 Gammaproteobacteria bacterium
GTGAGCCGATGGTCGATAATGTCACCGTTACCGGCGCCGGCCAGATTGAAATAGCTGTGCTGCGTCAGATTCACAACTGTCGGTCGGGTCGTCGTCGCGGCAAAGTCCACGATGAGCCGATAGTCGGCGGTCCAGGTGTAGGTAACCGAAACCGTCATCTCGCCCGGGAAGCCCTGGTCTCCGTCCTCGCTGACGAGGGTGAATCTGAGCCCGCGTCCTTGATCCGTTTCGACTTGCGACGGCGTCCAGACTCGGCTCGAAAACGGGTCCGGGCCGCCGTGAAGCACGATGGCGGCCGGCGCGCCGCCCCGGCCCGGCCGGCTATCGAGTGTGAAGGTCTCGCTGTCGAGCGTAAAGGTGGGGCCGGCAATCCGGCCCGCGTAGCGGCCTATCGTCAAACCGATGTAGCCCGAGTTTGCCGTCAGATACTCGGCTGCCGAATCAAAACCGAGGACGACATCGTCAAGCTGGCCGTTGCTGTCGGGTACCTCAACGGACAGCACTGCGGCGCCGAGCGGCATGAAGCTTGCGCGCGCGCCGGCATCGTTGATCAACGTGTAACGCATGACTTCGCGACCGTCGGGCAGCTCGCCCCAGGGGGCCGCTTCGATCCGTGTTTCCGCTGCCGCATGCGTCATGACACCCGTGAGCAGCAGCAGATACAGTAAGGACAGCGGCCGGCGGCGCGCCTTCGATTCGATATCAATCGAACATCTCACGTTTAGCCTCGACTGCTCGCAAGTTGACGCCAATGATAAACCGCTGGCTTTTCGAAGGTGCACGCTTCGAGTCGGCTGCTCACTCGATCCTGACAAGAGACGCGTCGATGCTAGACTTCGCCGGTCCACAGCTACGCCGAAGGCGCGACACCATGAAACGCCTGATGATCACCTGCCTCGTGCTGGCACCGGGCATCGCTTCGGCTCATCATTTTCCGGCCAATTTCGATCTCGAGGTTACGGATTTCGAAGTGACTGGCAGAATCGCGAGCGTTAGCTTTCGCAATCCGCATTCGGTGATCCAGTTGCTCGTCGAAGCCGCAGACGGAACAACGTCCGAGTGGTACGTCGAGTTCAGCAGCGTCAACCTGTTGCTCCGGCGTGGTTGGGACCTCGACCGCGTCGAGGCCGGCGACATCGTCACCCGTATCGGTCACTCGAGTGCCAACGAGGCGCCTGAGATGTATATTCGGCGGCGCCGACTACCCGGTCGAGATCATCTTGGCGCCGGATTCGGAACCGATCGTGCTGTGGCAGGCTTACACGCGTGCTCCGCCTGACACGCGAATGCTCGAGTACGAGTGCACGGAAGGCATGTGGCTCGACCACGAGGCCGCCCGTGAGCGGCGTCAGGCGCAATAACCGAATCGGGACATGCGGGACCCGCAGCAGGCTGCCTAGAGAGGGTCCCAGGCCGATGCCGCTTCCAGAAACGCTGCCGTTTCGCCGTCCGCCCTGTTGTCACCGGGCGGGTAGTAACTCAGCTTGACAACAACGGTTCTCGTCGCAGGATCGATGTAGACGTACTGCCCCTGCAGACCGATCGCAGCGTAAGCGCCGTCGTCACCGATCATCCACCACTGCAGACCATAGCCGCCCCGCTGTGCCCCGGTCGCGTCACTCGGCCGGGTCGACTCCCGGACCCATTCCTCTGAAACGATTCTCCTGCCGTCCGCCACGCCGCCGTCCAGCATCATCTGGCCAAATCGCGCGAAATCCCGCAGCGTCGCGTTGAAGCCGGCTCCGCTGAATTCCCGGCCGATACCGGGCGGTCCATCCATGATGTAGTAACCGTCCGACTCGGCGCCAAGCGACTCCCAGATGCAGCTTGCCGTATAAGCGGAAACGCTTCCCCCGGTCGCTCGCTCAATGAGCCAGCCCAGCACGGCGGTATCGATCGTCTTGTACTGAAATGTGGACCCCGGTTCGTTTATCCGCGGCAGCGTTCGTGCCACGTCGGCGAATCGGGCCGTATTCCGAATCAGGGCTGCAATGTGGTTGCTGGCCGCCGTACCAGGGTTGGCGAAGTCGTATCGCTCTTCGTATTGGACTCCGGAGCGCATCTGCATGACGTGCCGGATCGACACACCGTCGTAGCCGCCGCCTTTGAGTTCCGGCAGGTAGTCACTGATCGGGGTATCGAGAGAATCGATCGATCCATCAGCCAGCGCGCAGCCAATGAGGACCGAAGTTATCGATTTGGTCATCGACCAGCCGACAAAGCGGCTGCGCTCGTTGCTGTTGTTCCGGTAGATCTCGCTGACGATCTGCCCGTCCTTCATTATCAACAGCGCATTCGTGTAGGTGCGCTCGAGCACATCGATTGCATCCCGCGTCTCGCCCTGCGACTGGTACGTGAAAGCCAGCGGCCGATCGCTCCGGGGCAGACGCCACACCGGTCCACTACGGGCCACTGTCCGCGTAGTAAAGAGTTCATCCATGCTGCGGAACATCAGTGAATTGACGCCGCCCTCGAGCATCTCCCAACGAAGGATCTGCACCGCAACGGGCACGTCGGATGGCGGCTCGATCGCCAGGGGCGGCGGCAATTCCTGCTGCGCGTACAGACGCGCCGAAAAGAGCGCTGGTAACAGAAGGACCGGCGCGAGTCGCTTCGATACTGTCTTCACTGGTCGGTCCCGGTCAGTCCTTCAACGCCTGGTAAATCAGGGTCTGCACCTTGTCGAGCAGGGGCCCATCCGACGGAAAGGTCTGCGCCATGATGACGTAGGCCATGTCTTCGGCCGGGTCGACGCGGAAGACGGTAGTGGCGGCGCCGCCCCAGCCGAAGCTGCCGACGGAGTCGAGCCGTCCCAGGGCCGCAGGATCCAGAGTGACGGATACACCCAGCCCGTAACCTGTCGCGGCCGGACCGGTGCCGTTGTTGATCGATGGGACGGCCTCGGGCAGGTGATTTCGCGACATCAGCTCCACTGTCTTTCGCCCGAGGACGCGCACGCCGTCCAACTCGCCGCCGTTCAGCAGCATCCGTGCGAAGGCGAGATAATCGTCTGTAGAAGACGACAAGCTCAGCGTGCCGAAGTGATGGTCGGTGTATCTGGCATACCCATCCGCCGCTTCGGGCCTCAGCCTGCCCTCCCCGTCCGGCTGGTACACTCGGGCAAACCGCACCGCATCTTGCTCCGGCACACCGAACATCGTGTCGCGCATCCCCAGAGGGTCAAAGATCGCCCGCTGCAGGTATTCGCCATAGGGCATGCCGGAAAAATGTTCGACGAGCCAGGCTTGCACGTCGTGCCCTAGTCCGTAGAGCCACTGTTCACCTGGTTGGTAGACGAGCGGGACTTCTCCGAGCTTCTCGATTTCCTCGCTGACCGATGCGAGCGCGCCCATCGTGAGGCCACTTTCCTGATAGATCGCGTCGACCGGGTGCCGCCCCAGGCCGGAGGCGAGTCCCAGCGTATGGCGGAACGCGTCCTGGATCGTGGGTTTGCGCGTTGGCGTTTCCAGGATCATCTGGCCGTCATCGTCGTAGCCGACAAAGACCTGCAGATCGCTGAAGCCGGGGATATGCTGATCCAGCGGATCTGTGAGCTGGAAATGGCCCTGTTCGTACAGAGTGAGCAGGGCCACGCTCGCCACGGGTTTGGTCATGGAATAAAGCCGGAACAGGTGATCGGTGCTCATCGGCTCACGGCTTTCCAGGTCCGCATAACCGTAGGCCTTGCTGTGCACGACTCGGCCATGTCGGGCTACGGCGACGACCATCCCGGCAACCCGGCCTCGTTCGACCTCGGCCTCGATCGCGCGGTCCAGAACGGCAACACGCTCAGGCGACAGGCCCGAGTACGCGCCCGCCTCGGGCAAAGCTTGCGAGGAAACCAGCACAGGCATCAGCGTGGCGAAAACCACGAGAATCGGTCTGGCAACGCGTGCGGCTAGACTCGCATCGGGCATGACATACTCCATTCTTGCTCGTTGGCGCAGCTATCGTTCCCGGTCCTGGATATCGACAGCGTAGGAAGGATCGCACTCGTACGGATAAACGTGGCCTTCGGCACGCGCGAATATCATGTACCGTGCGCCGCGATTGTTCAGGACTTCCGGGTCCTCGAATTCCTGTGTGACATGCAGATACCGACCATCCTCAGTCAGTCGAAACCGCTCGATGAGATGAACGCTGTCCGAGTGATTGAGGCCGTTGTTGGTCAATGTGGATGAGGCCAGATGCGTCGTATCGACGACGAGCGTGTCGCCGTCCCAGAAGCCGACCGAGTGGCCCTGCTTGGAGTGAGGATAGGCGTCGCCCGGGTGATCCCGCCCATCGAGAAATACGACCCGGACGTGATCGAAGTATTCGAGCTCGATGACGAGCAGCTCCGTGCCCTGATGGATCTCGATCGGAAACGGGCCCTGCATCGAGTAAATGATCGAAGGCGGCACGCAGACGGTCGCAACCGTCTGGTCCAACATGGGGTCCCATTCTGCCGCGGCGCTCCGAGCCGCCGGCTTTACGTCGAGACCGCCGAACTCGCCGCTGTCGAGCTCCGTGGCACCCGAATCGTCGACAAACACCGTGTCGGGCGCCACCTTCGAAAGCAGCTCCGGCATACGCTCAGCGCCAGGACCTGCGCCGGGAGTCCAGAAGCCGCTGAGATCCGGTGCGTCGTCCGCTGCGGCCGCTGCACACGGCACCAGAAGAACCGCAGCGGCGAGAATAGCGGTGCTGCGCATATCAATCGTCTCCTGCTTCGAGCGGCTGCGCGAGCGGCGCGCCGTCGGGTCCGCTGATGGATCGAATCCGCATCAAATGAGAACCATCGCGAGATACATAGCCGTCAACACGGACGAAATCTCCCGGTTTGATCATGTCCTGTGACCAGCCCCGCCGGCGCATGAATGTCGGAGACGTGGTTTCGATGGTCCACGTCTCGATCTCGCCGGCGTCGTTGGTGACCTCGAGTATCAGGATGCCGTGCGGATTCGTGAAGCGAAAGCTCCTGGCGACACCTTCGATGATGCGTGTGTTCTCGGAATCGTAGTGCACGGCAAAAGAGTGATGGGCGATCACCGACGGCGCCACCGTTCCGAGCAGGACGACCGCAACAGTCGCGGCGATACTTTTGACATTCATCAGCAATCCCTCGTCGATCTTGCATGCGCCGCGCACTCAGCACCCCGCGCCACCGAACAGAAATTGTTATAGTATATAACCAACGAACGGTTGCCGCATAAGCGCGTTCGGAATATGCGGCCAATCCGACGGTCGGCGACGAGAAACAGCGAGGATAGACGATGAACAACCACAAACGACTCCTCTTATCCGCATTTACGATTATAGCCGCGCTCGCGCTGCCGGCGCTGCTGATCGTTGCGCAGCCGCAGACCGATGAAGAGCCCGAGTTAGGCTTCTTCGTCACGAGCCGCAGCATCGGCGACGGCGGGAATCTCGGCGGTCTGGCGGGCGCAGATGCACATTGCCAGTCGCTGGCCGATGCGGCCGGCGCGGGCCATCGCACCTGGCGCGCGTATCTGAGCACGCAGGGAGACGGCGCAGTCAATGCGCGTGATCGCATCGGTTCGGGACCCTGGGCGAATGCCAACGGGCTGATTATGGCCACGAACGTGGACAACCTGCACTACGACAATTCGAACTTCAACTGGGAATACGCTCTGGACGAAATCGGCAATCAGTTCGCGTCGCGCATCGACGGGGACCCCGACTTCACGGAGCACGACATCCTGACGGGCACGCAACTCGACGGCACGGCGTTTCCACCGGGCGAAGACCGAACCTGCAGCAACTGGACGAGCAATAGCGAAGGCAGCGCCTGGGTTGGCCACGCAGATCGTTACTCGTTCTCCACGCCGGGCTCCCCATGGAACTCTTCGCACGGGACGCCGGGCTGCACCCAGGAAAATCTCGTTAGCGTCGGTGGAGCCGGCTTGTTGTACTGCTTCGCTGCCGACTGATCCTCGGTCCCGGGGGCCGAGGGAGCCCACGCTTGCCTGGTGTCTGGCACAACCCGACACGGTCATTCCGGGTGTGCGCGCTGGACATTCGAATCGAAATCGATAGATTGGCGGGAGAAGCGGGGGCGGGGAAACCAGTGACGTACAGAGACTCACGCGCATTCCGTGCGCTGATCATCGCGGCAGCAGCCGCCGGCGCCGCAGCCGCCGGCGCCCAGACAGTCGAGCGGCCCGATTTCACCGGCGTCTGGGAAACCTACACCGGCGCGCCGCAGGCGCGTGCGTCCGGATTCGGCGGCACGCGGGCCGGCCTGCCGCTGACAGAAGAAGGGCAGCGCCGCGTCGACGAATACCGGGCGCTCTCCGGACCCGAGCGGCTCAACGCCGCGGCTCACTGCGCGGACTACGGCGTGCCGGCCGTCATGGGCCTGCCGGGTTCGTATCCGCTGGAGTTCATCCACAAACCCGATCAGCTGACGATCATTTTCGAGTCGAACAACGAAGTGCGGCGTATTTACATCGGTGATCGACAGCTCGCCCCCGAGCGCCGGCTCCGCAGCCGTGCCGGCTATTCCGCGGCGCATTGGGAAGACGACGCGCTCGTCGTTCAGACCACGGATCTGCTCGACGGGCAGGATCAGGCACAGCCCTACTCCGAGGATGCGACGATCGACGAAACCTTCGCCATCGAGACCGACGACAACGGCACTGAGGTCCTCGTCTACACGGCCACGATCACGGATCCGGTCTATTACACGGAGCCCGTCGACGTCGTGCGCCGATACCAGCGGTACGACGGCTTCATCCTGCCGTACGCCTGCCAGGACGAGCTCTGGTACGAGTTACTCGAGCTGAGGCGCGAGCAGCTCGAGGCAGGCGAGCCGGTCGATGCGCGCATGAGCGACATCTATGAGATTCGTGAAGAAAAGGAATGATGCGGGAGGCACTTTCGGCCCGCACCCACAGAGGAGACAGCGCATGAAACCAGGCATCGGTACTTACGTCGCTGTGGTCGCAGCGCTCGCGCTCGGCGCGACCGCCGCGACCGCTCATCATTCGGCCGCCCAGTTCGACTTCGGCCAGCGCGTCACAATCGAAGGCGTGGTCAAGGAGTTCGACGTCACGAATCCGCATACTTCGGCCATCGTCGAGATCACGGACGAGGTAAGGGGAACGCGCGATGCCGAGTACGAAGGCCACAGCGCAAGCCACTTCTATCGCGCCGGATACACGCGCGGGTTCGTCAAGCCCGGCGACAGCATCGCGATCCTGATCGCGCCACGGCACGACGGCGAGGACGGCGGTTTCATCCAGGCGTTCACGGCGAACGGTAAAACGATCGGGTTCGGCGGTCTGTCGCCTGAGACGGGAGAACGGCAGCAATGAGTCAACCCATGCGAAGACACGGCCAGGCAATGAGACAAGACAGCCCCCTGAATCGCCGGAACTTTCTGAAATCGTCGGCCGCGGTCTCGGCCGCTGCAGTCCTCCCGACGCTGGACGCCGAAGCCGCCCTCCCCGAGGCAAGGATCACGTCGATCCGTGTCTACGAAGGACCGACCGTGATGCCGCTTCAGATCCCGCTGCTGCAGAGCAGCATGGTGGTGATGATCGATACGGATATCGGCATCACGGGCATCGGCGAGGGCGGCACGCCCGACACGCTCGCCCCCACTGCCGCGCGGTTGATCGGCAAGAATCCCTTCGAGATAACGATGCTGTGGCAGGACATGTACCGCTCCTACCACTACCCGCCGGGCAAGGAGCGTCTGCACGCGATGGGCGCGCTGGACCTCGCACTCTGGGATCTTAAGGGCAAGGCGCTCGATGCGCCCGTGTACGAGCTACTCGGCGGCCAGGTGCGGAACTATCTCGAAACCTACACGACGGGCTTCCGGGGTACCGGGTCTACTCTGCAGGAGCATGCCCGCCAGTGCATCGAGGCGGGGTATCGCTTCTACCGCTTCGACGCTGCGAGCGTCCGGGGGACCGAAATCTACGACGCTCGCGAGCGCGTTGTTCGGGTGGCGGAGGATTGCGCCGCGGCCCGCGAAGGAGTTGGCCCGTACGGCAACTTCATGATCGACTTTCATCAGCGGTTCTCTTACTCGGATGCGCTGCGTTGTTGCAGGATGATCGAGGACACCTATCCTTACTTCGTCGAGGACCCGGTGGAGACGAATTCGTTCCAGCAGGACATCCCGAAGCTGCGCCAGATGACCAGCGTCCCGATGGCGGCAGGCGAAGAGTGGGGCTATCGCTACGACTTCATCGATCTGGTCGAAAACCACGACCTCGACTTCATCCGGATCTCACTGCCGAATGTGGGCGGCATCACGGAGCTGATCCGGGTGATGGCGATGTGCGAGTCGCACGACGTCGGTATCGTGCCTCACTTCACAGGCCCGATTGCGACGGCGGCTCAGGCACACGCGCTCGCGACCTTCCCGTTCACCGTTGTATTCGAGTACAACTACCAGACCAGGGAGATCCCGTACCTCCAGCAGGACTGGATCACCTTCAACGAAGGCAAGGTCTACACGAACGATCGTGCGGGTCTCGGCGTCGAGGTCGATACCGATGCTTTGCGCCTGGTCGCTACGTATACCGAGGCGAACAATCGCCCGATGTACTACCGGCCGGACGGTTCGCCGATCA
>JASFSD010000084.1:0-8549 GCA_050114575.1 Gammaproteobacteria bacterium
GCGCTGGTATTGAGCGGGTTCGATTTCACCCGGTTTGCCGAGAGCACGCTGAAGTTCATCTACAGCGAGCCGACCAACACGATCGGTATACCAAAATTCTGGGTCTGGCTGGTCGTTCCGCTGATGTCGGTGAATATGACCGTTCACGCCCTGGCGAATCTCGTCGAAGGGCCGCCCGGGGATGCGGAGAGCGGGACAGAGTCGGGCCGGCCAGTTTCCCGGGAGCTCGGGCTGTGATCGCGGCCGTCTTCTTCGCACTGCTGCTCGTCAGCGTGCCGATCGCCTTCGTTCTGCTGGGCACGGCGCTTGCCTACATTCAGATGTCGGGCAATGACGTCCTGTATCAGTCGTTTCCTCAGCAGCTCTTCAGCGGCATCGAGCAGTACGGTCTGATGGCGATACCGTTGTTCATGCTTGCCGGGGAAATCATGAACCGGGGCGGACTGATCCGGCGCCTGATCGGTTTCGCGAGTCTGTTCGTCTCGGGTCTGCGCGGCGGCCTCGCCTACATCAATCTGCTGGCGAACATGATGATGGCTTCGATCATCGGCTCCGCGACGGCGCAGATCTCGGTCATGACCCAGGCCATGGTTCCGGAGATGGAGCGCGCCGGCTATTCGCGTGACTTCGCCGCGGCGACTACGGCCGCCGGAGGGCTGCTGTCGCCGATCATTCCTCCATCGATGCTGTTCGTCATCTTCGGCGTGCTGGGACAGATTGCCATTGGCGAGCTGTTCATCGCCGGCATCGTCCCGGGGCTCTTGCTGACCGGCGGGTTTCTCCTCGTCGTGGCCGTGCTCGGCCTGATGCGCGATTTCCCCAAGGGCGAGTGGATGACGAAGGGCGAGGCGGCGAGAGCGGTGCTGCGCGGCCTGCCGTCCGCAAGCGTGCCGGCGATCATCGTCGGCGGCATCCTTCTCGGCGTGTTCTCGCCGACCGAGTCCGCCGCGGCCGCGGCGCTGGCCGCGCTGGTGATCGGACGGTTCATCCATAAGGAGCTCGACCTTCGCGATCTGCCGGAGATTCTGCTCCGGACGGCGTTCAATTCGACCCTGGTGCTGTTTCTCATTGCGACGGCCAACGTGTTCGGCTGGGTGATCATCTTCGAAGAGGTTCCGCAGCGTCTGACGCTGTGGTTGACTGAGCTCTCCAGCGATCCCTTCGTATTCATGCTGCTCGTGAATGCGTCGCTGCTCCTGATCGGCGCGTTCATCGATTCGATCGCGGCGCTGATCGTCGTCGTGCCGCTGCTGCTGCCGATCGCTCAGACCAATTACGGCATCGATCCTTTCCATTTCGGCGTCGTCGTCTGCATCAATCTCGTGCTCGGGATCCTGACGCCTCCGGTGGGAACGGGGCTGTTCATCTCGGCTACGCTCGCACGCGTCAGGCCGGGAAGAATCTTCATCGCGCTGGCGCCGTTTCTGCTCGTGACCGTGGTCGTCCTGGTGCTGCTCAGCTGGCAGCCCTGGCTCGTGACTGCAGTGCTCGACTGAAGCCTGCGCCGGGAATCGCGCATCGATTACAATGATCGGTTCAGCTGCGGCGGCTCGACCGCCCCCGTTAGCCCGCGAATGGGCAGCGGCATGCACGGGAATTTGGAGGGATCCTGCTGTGAAGCTTCGTTTGCTCGATGACTCGATTCGGCTGCGCCTGTCCCGCAGTGATGTAATTGCAGTGGAGCAGCACGGCCTGGTCGAAGGACAGACGCGTTTTCCGGCCGGCTCGAAGTTCACCTTCGCGCTCGAGGCGGAGCCGAAGGGCGAGGCCTGCGCAGAATATGCCGGCGGGCGTATGGTCGTTAGGCTGCCTGCAGCGGAGATTACAAGCTGGGCCAACGACGATGCGGCCGTGTCGCTTCGGGGGGAAGTCGAGCTCGCGGACGGGAGCCGGCTCAACCTGCTCGTCGAGAAGGACTTTCAATGCCTGACCGCGAGGCCCGAGGAAGATCAGAGCGATCTGTTCACGAACCCGGAGGCTCGCGAGTGCTGACTCGTTGACCTCGGATGAGAAAGATTCTCTACAAGTCCCGCCTGCGTCAATTACAGATCGAGCTGGTCAGCTTTCAGCGAGCGCTGATCGAGTCGGACCTCAAAGTGCTCGTGATATTCGAGGGTCGCGACGCTTCCGGCAAGGATGGCACGATCAAGCGGATCACCCAGCACATGAGTCCTCGCGAGACGCGCGTCGTGGCTCTCGGCAAGCCGTCGGACCGCGACATCAGCGGCTGGTACTTTCAGCGTTTCGTGCCGCACCTTCCCGTCGCCCAGGAAATGGTCCTGTTCAATCGCAGCTGGTACAATCGCGCCGGCGTCGAGCGCGTGATGGGCTTCTGCTCAGAGCTTCAGCACGAGCAATTCCTGCGGGACGTCGGCCCTTTCGAGAGCCTGCTGCTCAACTCGGGCATCCAGCTCGTCAAGTTCTATCTCGATATCACCAAGGAAGAGCAGGTTCTCAGGCTTCGGTCGCGGCGCCTCGATCCGTTGAAACAGTGGAAGACCAGCCCCATCGACGAAGCCGCCGTTGAGCTGTGGGATGAATACACGGCGGCGCGCGACGCAATGCTCAGCGCCACGCATACGGACGCCGCCCCATGGACCATCGTGCTCGCCGACGACAAGCGCAGAGCGAGAATAAACGTGCTGCGGCATCTGCTGCGGACTCTGCACAACTCGCATGCGGCCGCCGCCATCGACAGGCCGAACCCGGATGTGCTGTTTCGATACGAGCCGGGCTGCGAGGACCGGCTCGCGCGTTGATCACGCGAGCCCCAGACGCTCCACCAACAGCTCGCGTAACGGCTCGTGCGATGAGCGGCTCAGCAGGTTCATGGCCTGAAGACCGGTCAGTTTCCTGACCAGGTCGATCGCCGCCTGGGTATTTGCCGATCCGCCCGCGACGATATCGGGCTGGCGCTGAAACGCGCTGGCTACACCAAGCACGGCGTAGGGATCGGAAGCACACAGCACATTAAAGCGAACGCTTTCGCCGAGCATGTCGATGGCTGCTTTGCCGTTATAGGGTTCGAGCGGGGAGGCACCGGCTTCGGCGACGAGCACGTCGGGCTGCTCATTTGCGATCAGCGACAACAACCTGGTCAGGCTGGTTTTGAAATCGTCCGGGTCGGTTACGGTCGAGGGCAGCCCGGCATCGACGAAATCGAACACGCGAACGGCTCCGGCATCGGCATAGCTCAGGACATCGTGGTAACGCGCTGCGCCGGTCAGCTTGGCTCCGACCACCCTGAGTCCCAGCTGTGACAGGAGGCGAACGACGAGCCGCCCGGAGAGCGTCTTGCCGGATGACATCGAGGTCCCCGTTATCAGTACCACGGGTGCCCGCAGCGGCGTTTCGGGCACCGGGGTGAGCACGTTCTTCATCGTCACCTTGTGCCCGTCGCGCGTGACATGGCCGGCGTAGCGCAGGGACAGCAGCCTGCCGATAAACGGGGACACCGAGGTCAGCTGGCCGAACAGGCCGGCTGGTGTCAGGGCCTGGAACTCGTTGCCCGCGATTTCCCGCCAGTCGCCGCAGGCTTCGATCGTCGCTGCCCGGGCGCCGAACGCGCCAACGACGAGATCCCCCTCGGCGACCTCCATCATGCGGCCGTTCGGGAGCTCTATCGTATGGTAGCCAGATGCGTCGATGAGCTGGCCTGCGACGTAATCGCCCATTTGCCAGTCGGGTCGTGGGACGGTCATGATCTCGAACGGCCGTTCGGCCAGGTCGCTGACTCTCGTCACCGAGGTAAGGACAGGTCCGGTCATCGGTTGGCACTCCTGGTTTTCAGCGGAGGCTCGAGCAACAGCGTTGCCAGCAGAGCACAGCGCTGAGGCAAGAGACTGACGAAGATCTGCTCGTGGTCGGCGTGGGCGCCGTCGCCGACGGCACCCAGGCCGTCGAGCGTCGCGGTGTAGAGGCTCGTCGTATTACCGTCCGAAGCGCCTCCCGCCATCGCCTCTTCGAGCGCGAAGTCGAGCTCTTCGGCGAGATCGACGGCAATACGCCAGAGCTGCCGGTTCTCGGTCGTATGCTCGAGCGGCGGCCGCCCGACGCTGCCCTGCACTTCGAGCGCCACGCCCGGTGTCTCGGCCTCGAGCGCAAGGATGGCGGCCTGGATCCGCTCGGCGTCTTCGTGCGTGGCGACGCGCACATCGACGATTGCGCTGCTCTCGGGCGCGACCACATTGGCCCTGACGCCACCGTCGATGACACCGACGTTTACCGAGGCGCCCCGCTCCGGATCGTTCAGGGCGAAGAGCTTCTGGATGACGTGTGAAAGCTCGAGGATAGCGCTGGCGCCGGCCGTCGGGTCGAGCCCCGAGTGTGCGGCCTTGCCTTTGACCTTGACGACGAACCGGCCGACGCCCTTTCGCGCCGTCTTCAGTTTGCCGCCGAGACCGAGCGAGGGCTCCATGACCAGGGCCCGATCGGCGCCCCGGGCGAGCGCGCGTATGTAGCGGGTCGATTCCCGGCTGCCGACTTCCTCGTCGGAATTGATGAACACCACGGGCTCGACCGAGGGCTCCAGTCCGAGCTCTCGGAGCGCCCTGAGTGCAAACAGGATCTCGACCAGACCGGCTTTCATGTCGTAGACGCCCGGACCCTTGAGCACGTCGCCATCGCGAACGACAGGCATCCGCTCCAGCGTGCCGAGCTTCCATACGGTGTCGCAGTGCCCGAGCAGGAGCTGCCATTGCCTCGCACTTGCCGGCTTCGAGCGGGTGGGTCGGGCGTAGAGATGTCCGCCGAAGCGGCG
The DNA here is from genome assembly GCA_050114575.1 of Gammaproteobacteria bacterium. GTDB lineage: Bacteria > Pseudomonadota > Gammaproteobacteria > Steroidobacterales > Rariloculaceae > DATCZB01. The sequence goes on from JASFSD010000084.1 coordinate 4,760, forward strand.
TCTGGCCGGCAAGCGGGTCGTTCGGTAGCCGATTTCGTCAAAGGACTCGGCGAGCAGCTCGAGCATCGGCTGCTGGGATTCGGGCACGTCGGACGGGGTCTCGATCCGGGCAAACGCCTCCACGAGAGCAGCCATCGCTCCGGTCTCGCGGTCGAGAAAGTCGCGGACTGCGCTGGCTGCGCTCATGAGCTCAGCGCTTGAAACCTGACGGAAACGGCAGCCGATTGCTGCTCGAAATCTCGGCGAACCGACCCGGGTAGAGATAAGCGAGCAACGGGGCGCCGGCAATCAGATCCTGATCGTCCTTGTCGGCATGCTTGAGCGCATCTTCGGCCACGCGCGCGGCCAGGACCTCGCCGGCTATCAGGCTGTTCTCGCCGAAGTCGTCGTAAATTTTCCTGCACCGGCAGTCGAGGCAGGCGTAGCCGTCCTCGAGAAACGCGCCGGCGACCCTTTCGGATGGAACGGTCGGCAGCGCATTGACGATCGGTTTGCTGTCGTCGTCGCATCGCGGGCTGGCTGCGAGACTGGCGAGAACGATCTGCGAGGGACGCGCGTAGGTTACGCAAAACTCTCCCGTGCGCCGGATGTTCTGATAGGTCCGGTGTCGCGGTGTGCAAACGAAGCCGAAATCGGAACCCCAGCTCAGCGGCATCGCGAGATGCTTGGGCGCGAGATCGTAGGTCCCGTCTTCGTCGAGCGTCCCGATCACGACGAGCGGATAGACTGAAAAGAACCGATCCCAGATTCGCTCGTTCGATTCGAGCTCGACGAGCCTCGGGGCATTCTTGGTCATGCGTTCTCCCAAGCCGGTGAGTTGTAACTGCAAAGCTACACTGTTTCAGCAGCAGATTCGTCTGGTCCTGAATCTCTTGCAACTATGAAGCGGTGCAACGAACGGACCATACGAAGATACCCGGGCGCTTTGTCTACGGGAAACCCCTATTTACGCCGCAGCATCGCCACCTAAGATTCGCTGCCATGGGGGCGCTGCTAGAATTAATACAAAACAGCGGCATTGCGACCTGGGTTCGGGAGTCGCCGTCGATTTTTGCCTATACCACGGTGCTTTCCCTGCATGCGATCGGGCTTTCGATCATCGTCGGCGTCAGCGCGATCATCGCGCTCAGAACGATCGGATTCTTTGGGCAGATACCGCTGCAACCCATGCTCAAGCTGTATCCGGTTATGTACGCCGGATTCTGGGTCAACCTGATCTCCGGGTTACTGCTGCTGTCCGCGAATGCTACTGGCTTGCTGCTGCCGTCGGTTGCGACGGGGGCAGTTACGATGACCCTGTTCTACAGCAAGATGGCCTTCGTCATTGCCGCGGTCGTGACGCTCCGACTCATGCGGCCCCGGCTCGCTGCAGGAGCCGCGCCGAAGGGGCTCGCGGTTGCGCTGCTTGGCTTCTGGACTGCAGCGATCATCGCCGGTCGCGTGACGGCTTACCCTTACTTCGTTAGAACTTTTCTCGGGATCTGAGGGCTCGCGATGCTGGAAGCACTCGGAAACTGGCTGGCGACTCTTGGGATCATCGATCTCATGAACACCTTTGACTGGCTCTGGCCGCTTTGCGAAATCATCCATTTCGTCGGCATGGCGCTCCTGATCGGCTCGGTCGGAGTGCTCGATCTCAGAATTCTGGGGCTGGGTAAGGGGCTGCCAATTGCCCGGCTCGAGGCGCTCGTGCCGCTGGGCATCGCGGCCTTCGCTGCCAATGCCTTCACCGGCTTCATGTTCGTCGCGGGAAACGCGACGGGCGGCCCGCAGGCTTACCTGACCAATCTCGCATTCCAGATCAAGGTCGTTCTCATGCTGCTGGCCGGAATCAACGCCGTGGCGTTCTACTTCACCGGAATATCTCGCGACATGGCAGCGCTCGGCCCGATCGACGAGGCGCCGCGAAACGCGAAAATCGTCGCGGCCGCCTCACTGACGCTGTGGATCGGCGTGATCCTCTTCGGACGGTTGATCATGTACAACGACACGCTGCTCTGGTTCCTGGGGTTGTAGTCGACCCGACCCGACCCGACCCGACCCGACCCGACCCGACCTGATGCGAGCGCCTGGCTGAGCGCCGAGGAGGCCTGCGTCGAACCGCGCTGGCGGCCCGGCTCAAGTCGCGAGAAAGTAGGGGATCAGCAGCGTTCCGATCAGCGTGATGGCGACGATCGCGAGCAGATTCAATATCAGTCCGGCGCGCGCCATTTGCGGCACGGTCAGGTAGCCTGAGCCGAAAACGATTGCGTTCGGCGGTGTTGCGACGGGGAGCATGAACGCCATCGAAGCCGCAAGCGCCGCAGTGGCCATGAGCATGAGTGGCGGAATTCCGAGCCCGACCGCGGCGCCGGCCATGACGGGCATGGCCATATTCGTCGTCGCGATATTCGAAGTCAGCTCGGTCAGAAACACGACCAGTGCCACGACTACGGCGATGATTACGATAACGGGAACGGTCCCGAGCGCGCTGACCGCACCGCCGATCCAGGCCGCCAGGCCCGACTGATCCATCGCCCGCGCGAGTGACAGGCCGCCGCCAAAAAGAACCAGCACGCCCCAGGGGATTCTTCGCGCTGTCTGCCAGTCGAGCACGAACTCGCCTTTGCGCCAGTCGACGGGAAGCACGAACAGAACGATGGCCGCGAGCATTGCGATCGTCGAATCGTGCAGAAACGGCACCCAGCTTTGCAGCCCCGGGATCGTCAGATCACCGAAGGTCTTGTCCTGCCGCAGGACCCAGGCGAGCGCCGTCAGACCGAAGACCAGCGCGGTCAGCTTTTCGCCGCGGCTGATCGGGCCGAGTGCGCTGTGCTCTTCACGGATCAGTGTCGCCGCATCACCCGACAGGTTTCCCGGCGGATACAGTACGCGCGTCAGCAGGACCCAGGTTATCGGCAGCATGATCACAGTGAACGGCAGCCCGACGCCCATCCACTCGACGAAACCAATCTGGATGTCGAGGATCTGGCTGGCTGCCCCCGCGAGCGCGGCATTCGGCGGCGTTCCTATCAGGGTGCTCACACCGCCGATCGATGCCCCGTAGGCCACGCCCAGCATCAACGCGATTCCGAATTCGTACGGCCCTTCGTGATCCAGTGGTTTGAACATCTCGCTCACTGCCAGCCCGATGGGCAGCATCATGGCGACCGTTGCCGTGTTGCTGATCCACATCGAGAGAAACGCCGTGGCCAGCATGAACCCGAGAATCAGCTGGTTGGGGCTGGTGCCGACGAACGCGATGATCCTGAGCGCTATGCGCTTGTGCAGGCCCCACTTCTGCATCGTGACAGCGATGAAGAAGCCGCCCATGAAGAGGAAGATCATCCGATCTGCGTACGGCGCCGCCGCGTTTTGCGCATCCAGGATACCGAGCGCAGGGAAAAGGCCGAGTGGCAACAGCGCCGTCGCCTGAATCGGCAGCGCCTCGGTCATCCACCAGGTTGCCATCAGGAGTGCCACGGCAGCCGTCAGCCAGCCCTCCTGGCTGAGCCCATCCGGAGGCGGTATCAGCACGGTCACGAGAAAGATGAGTCCGCCGATGATGAACCCGATTCGTTGTGCGGGACGGTAGCTGTTTTCTCTCGGTTCGGACAACTTGGGGCTCGAGTCTGGGTCGCCGAAAGTGTGGGTTATGCTGCGGACTCGCGCAAGCCGACGCAGATCTCGGGTACGCTGCATTCGGGCATGACGAACCTCGCGTCAGGGCGGCCGACACGGCCTATATTGTCCGGGCCGGAGTGGTTCGACGGTAGCTTAACGGGGTATTGATGGACGATCTGCGTCAAAT
>JASFSD010000085.1:0-8549 GCA_050114575.1 Gammaproteobacteria bacterium
CTACGGCATCGGCCGAGCGCTGGGACGCCGGGTAGATGGCGCCGAGGTCGATCCAGCCGAGCACGCTTCCCGTCGCCGGGTCGATGCGAGCGATGCGCTCGTCGTACCAGATATTCGCCCAGACCTCGCCATCGATGAATTCCAGCTCATTGAGGTTGACGACGGGACGGTCTTCATCCGTCACGGTGATCGTCCCCAGCAATCGAAAGTCGTCCGGGTCGAGAAATCGCAGTGTCGCCGTGCCGTCGCTCATGATCAGGCGTTCGCCGTCGTGCGTCAGGCCCCAGCCTTCGCCGCCGTAGCGAAACCGTTGCTCGGGGCTGAAATCGGTGAGTCGATAGACGAAGCCGACCCCGCTTTGCCAGGTCAGCTGGATCAGCCTGCCGTCGAACTCCGTCAATCCCTCGGCGAAGAACTCGCGTGATACTTCGCGGTACTGCTCCACTTGTCCCGTCGCCAGATTGACCTTGCGCAACGAAGACTGCCCGCGACGCCCGGTGCTTTCGTAAAGGTAGCCGTCGTAAAAGATGAGCCCCTGGGTGAATGCGTTCGTGTCGTGGGGGTATCGCGCCACGACCTCGGGGACCCAGGTTCCACCACTGGCGACCGCGTCGCCCGGCTCGCAGGCACCGAGGAGCGACAGGCAGAGGCCGGAGAGGAGCGCGCTGTGAATGTTTCGACTCATGGTCGATCAGTCCCGATCCAGATCCAGGCGCGCGATCCAGCCGTCGGTGGCGTCGCTTGCGGCCGGATAACGTTCGAGCACGAGCGGGTCGTGACCGGGAATGATGCGCCGCCCTTTGCCCGCCAGCCCGAACAGCGTCCGGTAACCCTCGAGCACGTCGGCGACGTTATAGACGACCGGAAAGACGCGGCTGTTCTCGAAATGGGCATAGAAATGGCTCGCATCGGAAGCGAGCACGACGGGGCCCGCAGCCGTCTGCACGCGGACGACCTGCAGACCCATGGTGTGGCCGCCGAGCCGGTGCAGGGTGACGCCCGGCGCGAGCGTATCGTCGCCGTCATGAAACTCGACCCGGCCGGCGAACACGCGGTGCACCATGCGCGCGACATCGTCCGGCTCGAAGGCGTGTGCGATGGCGCGATGGCACATGTGTCTGCCCGTTGCGTAGGACATTTCGTCATCCTGCAGGTGGTAGCGCGCATTGACGAAGAGCTCGTCGTTCCCGCAATGGTCGTAGTGCAGATGCGAGATCACGACATCGCCGACGTCGGCGGGGTCGACGCCGCAGGCGGCAAGGCCCTCGACCACAGGGTTCGTGATCCTGCGTCCGCGCTCGGCGGCGACATCTTCGCCGAAGCCGGTGTCGACGACGATCGTCCGCTGATCGTTGCGCACGACCCAGACGAAGTAGTCGAGCGGCATTTCGTGCGTTTCGTGTGGATCGCCATCGACGAAATTACTGCGCGCATCGCGCGGCAGCTCGGCGTACTTTATGGCCAGAACTTCGTAGTGATCGGTCTTCATCTCGACAACAGTGCTCGGATGCAGCTGGCTCCCCGCGCTTCGGGGTAGTGCTGCTGCGTCAGCCGACATTCTACACTCGAGCAGTCAGCCGAGCCTCAGGACCCGGTGCCGGAAGGTATGATCGGAGAGCTGGCCGGCACGAGGCAGCTGATCGCGGCCCGGGCCAGCGTGGTCGTCGGATGGGTTTGTTGGTGCGAAAGGAGGCGGAATTCGTGAAACGTCGAATCAGCTATATCAATGGGGGAATCGCGGGTCTGTGCCTGATGCTGAGCGCTGCGGCATCGGCTCAGGAGTGCACGCCGTCGGCATGGGGAGCGGACGACGAGATCGGGGCCGCCAATCACATGACGAGCGATAGTGTTCTCGATGCGCTGAGTCTCGCGACTGCGGGGAATGTCCACCCACTGGGAATTGTCATCGATCCTGCCATGCCGGCCTTCGCGCCGCGCAGCATGACCCTGGAGGTGGTGCAGCCGGAACAGCATTTCGGCCGTTCGCTCGAGGCCGACTACGGCTGGCCGATGACCTACAACGACGACGTGTCTCACATCTGGTGGGGCATCGGCCCGCAACTCGACGGGCTGGGTCACCTCGGCGAAAACGGAGAGTTCTACAACTGCTCACAGGGAGCGGATTTCGCATCGATTACGGGTCTTGAGAAATTTGGCATGCACAATGTCCCGCCGCTCGTCGGCCGCGGCGTTCTCGTGGATATGGCCCGGTACTTCGGCGTCGAGGTGATGGCGGCCGGTCAGCCCTTCGGCGAGGACGACATTCGTGCCGCCGCTGCGCAGCAAAACGTCGAGATTCGTCGCGGCGATATCGTCCTCTTCCACACGGGATGGACGGACGCGATGCTCGAGACGGACCCGGAAACCTGGGTCGCGACCGAGCCCGGAATAACGAACGAAGGTGCGGCGTATCTCGCGACGTTGCAGCCGATGGCGGTCGGAGCCGATACCTGGGGCGTAGAGGCCGTGCCGCCGATCGATGGTGATCGCGTTTTTTACGGCCACGTGACCTTTCTCAAGGAGAACGGCATCTACATCCTCGAGACCATGAACACGGGACGCCTCGCGCGTGAGCGCGTCAACGAGTTCCTGTTCGTTCTGGGTCAGCCTCGGCTCAAGGGTTCGGTGCAGATGATCATCAACCCCGTCGCGATCTGGTGATCGGGTGTATCCGCTTAACTAGTTAACTAACAGTTATTATCGGTTATTAACTGCTGTTGCCCGCGTTTCTGGTGGGAGAATTTCTGTATCAACCTCGACCAGGGAGACTCTCATGCAATCTCGGGTAATCGCGTTGGCCGCTGCTGCGGCAGCGCTGACACTCACCGTGACGGCTCAGGCCCAGACGAGCGTGCAACAGCTCGCGGACCGCTGGGTGCAGGCCTATAACACGCACGACCGTGAAGCCCTCGGCGCCCTCTACTCGGCCGACGCCAAGCTGATGATGCACGGCTCACCGACGATTTCAGGCCGTGACTCGATCGAAGCGTTCTGGGCCGCTGACATGCGGGAAGGTGACCCGCTGACTCTGCTGACGGTCACGAATTCGGTGAACGGTGCGGACATGATGCTGGTGCACGGTGACTATCGCGTCGTCGCTCGGTCCGACGGCACGCTGCTCGGTGCCGGCCGCTTCGCGCATCTGTGGAGCCGTGAAGGCGCCGAATGGAAGCTCGACCGCGATCTTTGGAATCAGCCCTGGGAGCCGTACGATGTGACCGCTGCTTCAGTGGATGTTCAAGAACTCGCCAATCGCTGGGCCGAGGCCTACAACACCCACGATCGCGGTGCGCTGCAGAGCGTTTACGACGCGAATGCCGAGCTGATGATGCATGGCGCGCCGACGATCTCCGGCCAGCGGAATATCGGCGACTTCTGGGCTCGCGATTTTCAGGAGGGCAATCCGATCACGCTGTTGAACGTGACTCACGCGGTCGACGGCGTCGATATGGTCCTCGTTCACGGCAATTACGAGGTCATCAGCCGCGACGATGGCGCTGAGCTCGGGCTGGGCCGTTTTGCGCACATCTGGCTGCTGAACCGGAATGGCGAGTGGGTGCTCGATCGTGACCTTTGGGTCGAGCGGCGCGAGCCCTACGAGTTCGACTGACGTCCGAATCACGGGTAGACCGGGCGCGCCGCAAACGATCGGCGCGCCCGTGTCATTATTCATCAGCCATCGCGTGACCGTCAGCCAACGAGCGACCGTGAGCCAACACGTGACACTGAGCTAACGCGTGACGAATGGATTCGGTGTCTCGCCACTGGTATCGATCCAGACGCTCTTTTCCTGCAGATATTCGCGTATCGCCATCAGCCCGCTTTCGCGGCCGAAACCGGAGCGCTTGTAGCCGCCGAACGGCGACATGTAGCTCGAGACGCGGTAGGTGTTGATCCAGACTGTCCCGGCCTCGAGCCGCGCCGCCATCTTCAGGCAGCGGCCAATGTCGCTGGTCCAAACGCCTGCCGCGAGCCCATAAACCGAGCTGTTGGCGATTCGGATCGCGTCCTCTTCGTCGTCGAACGGGATGACGCAGAGCACCGGGCCGAAAACCTCTTCGCGGGCGATGCGCATGTCGGGACTGACGTCGGCGAAAACGGTCGGCTCGATGAACCAGCCGTCGCCGCATTCGGGGCGCTCGGCCGGGCCGCCGCCCAGTACGCAGCGTGCGCCTTCGTTCTTCGCTATCGCAATGTAGTCGAGTACCTTCGTGTATTGGGGCCTGGTCGTGATCGGGCCGACCTGAGTGGCCGTATCCAGCGGATCACCCATTCGCGCCGTCTTCGCGAATTCCACGAATGCGTCGAGGAACTCATCGTAGATCGAGCGCTGAACGAGAGCCCTGGAGCCCGCGACGCAGGTTTGGCCCGTTGCGGCGAAGATGCCCGAGACGACACCCTTGACGGCATTGTCGAAGTCGGCGTCGGCAAAGACGATATTGGCCGATTTGCCGCCGAGCTCGAGCGTCACCGGCTTGATCCCCCGCGCAGCCGTCTCGTAGACGGCTGCGCCGGTTGCGTCACCGCCTGTAAACGCAACCTTGGACACTTGCGGGTGGCCGACGAGAGCATCTCCGATTTCGTTGCCGAAACCGGTCACGATGTTCACGACGCCGGGTGGAAATCCCGCGAGCTCGAACAGCTTGCCGAACTCGAGTGCCGAGATGGACGAATGTTCCGACGGCTTCCAGACGAACGTGTTGCCGGCGGCGAGGGCAGGCGCGAGCTTCCATGCGCCTAGCATCAGCGGTGAGTTCCAGGGTGTGATGGCGGCGACGACACCGAGCGGCTCTTCGAGCGTGTAATTGAACATGCCCGGCCGGTCGATCGGGATCACGCGGCCTTCGACCTTGTCCGCGAGGCCGGCGAAGTACCGGAACCACTCGGGCATGTAGTGCAGCTGCGCACTCATCTCGTTGATGAGCTTGCCGTTGTCGCGGGTCTCGAGCTCGGCCAGCTGGTCGGCCCGCTCGGCGACCAGGTCGCCGAGCCGGTGCAGCAAAGCGCCGCGCTGAGTGGCGTTCAGACCGCGCCAGCCGGGATCCTCGAAGGCCTTGCGCGCCGCTGTGACGGCGCGATCGACGTCGCCGGGTCCGCCGCGCGGCACGCGAGCCCAGGGCTTGCCCGTGAACGGATTGAACGACTCGAACGTCTCCCCGGAATCGGCATCGCACCAGTCGCCGGCGATGAGCATTCGGCTCTCGCGCATCGAACCCATCTATTCCGATTCGAGCTCTTCCAGTGCTGCCTTGGCTACGCGGAAAGAGTCGACAGCGGCCGGGACGCCGCAGTAGATCGCGACCTGCAGCAGCACCTCGCGGACTTCTTCCTTGGTGCAGCCGTTTCGGATCGCGCCCTTGGTGTGCATCCCGAGCTCGTGATTGCGTCCGAGGCAGGAAAGCATCGCAATGTTCAGCAGGCTGCGTGTCTTTTTCGGCAGGTCCTCCCGTCCCCAGCAGGCACCCCAGCAGTATTCGGTGACCAGCCGCTGCATCGGCATGTTGAAGTCGTCGGCGCTGGCAATCGACTTCTCCACGAACTCGGCGCCAAGAACGGACTTGCGAATCTCGAGCCCACGCTCGAACAGTTCGTCATTCATACGAAGCTTCTCCTTATCTCGGGAATGAATGAGTTGCAAATCAGCGGCTGGACGGCCAGATCGGCGCGGCCACCGCGGCCGATTCCGGATAGACCGTCATCGGCTCGCCATCCTGCCATTGAACGACGAGCAGATCGGCATCGATGCGCCGGCCAAGCTCGTCGAATCGAATCCGCCCGCCGGGAAAATACTGCGCCGGGCCTTCGGTCAGATCCATGCTGCGAATTGCTGCGGCAACGGCATTGCGGTCGGCGCTGCCTGCGGCTTCGAGCGCTTCCTTGAGAATCCAGATGTGGCCGTAGGCGCAGATCGGATTCTGTGTGATCCAGGGCTCGCCGCTGCGCTCGATGAACTCGGCTGTGATCGACTCCTGGCCGCGGGTGCTCCAGTTTGCGACCACGGTCATGATTCCCTCGAGCAGCTCCTCGGGCATGTTGGCGAGCAGGTCCGGGTCGCCCATGGCGCTGCCGTTCGACACCGTCGGCAGGCGGCCGCGCCCGAGGCCGAACTCGTTCATCTTCTCGATCAGGAGCTTGGTGTCGGAGACCGCCGTCGGCAGCAACAGGAAGAGATCCGGGCGTGCAGCACGGACCCGCTGAATCAATGGCGTCGCGTTCGCGAGCGGCGGTGTAAAGGTCTCATCCACGACGAGATCGAGATTGAGCGCCTCGAGCGTGCCGCCTTCCTTGACCGGTTTGACGAAGGCAACCGAGGCCGCTGTCGAGTCCATGACGATACCGAGGCGCTCCGGCCGCTCTCCGGCCGCGTTCTGCGCCAGCTGCATAATGATCGGCAGCGCGTCTTCTGCCTGTTGTACGCCGGTCGGCGAGGTTTGAAAGATGTAGCGAAAGTCGCGGCCGGTGATCAGGTCCGAATACGACAGCGTCAGCATCGGCAGCTCGGCCCTTTCGGTGACCTCGGAGACGGCGAGCGTAAACGAGCTCAGATAAGAGCCCGTGATGCCGACGAGATCCGGCTCCTCGGCAACCATGCGCTGGGCCGCGTTCTTGGCGCGCTCGACGCTGGCCCCGGTATCGAAGACGACCAGCTCGACCTCGCGTCCGCCGAGCGCAGCGATTCCACCGGCCTCGTTGATGTGGTCGATGGCCATCTCGGCCCCGACGCGCATGACCTCGCCCTGTCTGGCCCAGGGGCCCGACAGGGGGACGATGAGCCCGAGCTTGACGGGTTCCTGGGCCTGGGCGCCGAGGCCCAGCCCGCTCATGGCCAGCACGATGAGCCAGCAGCTCCGCCGGCAGATAACCCTCATTTCTGCAATCACCCCGCTCCGTCGCGCCATGCGTACCATACGATAAACGCCGCCGCGAGGATTGCCCAGAATTCATTGAAGACGAGCGCCGGCGAGAGCGTGCCGTCCGGGCGGGTGATGCCGCCCGAGACCGCGCTGATCGTGGCGACGAGCTTGATGATGGTAAACAGTGAACCGAAAACGATATTGAGCCACCGGCTCAGTCTCCGGTTGCCGATGAAGTTCATCCAGATCACGAAGCAGGGGATGAAATAGAAAACCGCCAGAACCATGGCCGATTGCGCGTCGTCCGCCTCCAGAACAGTGATCGATTCCTGCGCCGAGATCAGGATATAGGCCGTGTAATTCACCAGCTGAATGAACCAGAGCACGGCCAGCCTGGTTTGCCAGGACAGGTTTACGATCGACCCTTCTGTGTGATTGAGCATCCTTATTCGCCCCCCGAAACGAAAGCGCCCCCGCCAAAGATTACATCAGAGCTTCGGCCGGGGCAGCTGTACTGCGAATCGAGCCGGCTAGATCCGCCTCATTGGCCGGCCGGCGCTTCGCGCATAAGGCCGATGCTGTAGATGCGGGAAATATTGCAGTCCATGACAGGATCGACGATGGCAGCAGCGCTTTGCACCGCCCCCGCAGCGTAGTGGTCGAAGACCTCGCCATACTCTTTCACGGACGCGTAGAAGGAGACCCACTTGAAGTCGAATTCCGCATCAGGTGCTTCACCCGCCGCGGGGAACATGACGCCATGAGCGTCGCCGACGTTCCATTCGGACCACATCTCGCCGACCGCCGCTACGGCGGCAATGCCTTCTTCGGGGCTGCGTGTCGTGCGCAGTGTGCAGTCGGTAAACTCGAACAGGCCGCCGTCGATTGACTGGCCTTCCGCCGGCGGTTTGACGCCGACTAGGGCATACAAAGCATGGCCCGGGCACGCGACGACGTCATCGAAATCGGCCAGAGCATCTTCGTCGCTCATCATCTGCGAGACGCCGCTGCCCATGCCGACGCCGGTCTCCCAGATATCCATGCCGAAGACGTCGAACTCGGACTCGGCACTGACGAACGCGGGCATGAGTATCAGCGAGGTCAGCTCGGTGATGCCGTTGTCGTCGGCCCAGTCGTTGAACGTGTCGAATGGCGCCTGCATGTCGGCGGGGCCCTGCCCATCGACGTAATCGCAGGAAAAAGTCTCGACCGCCAGGACTGGATAGTCCATCTGCGCGAAGGCGCCAGCGTTCGCCAGAATCATGCAAGTCCCGAAGATCGCGGTGGTTAGCTGTTTCATGCTGGTTCCCCCAGGTTTTGTCGGGCCTTGACAGAAGGCGGGGCCACGTTGTAGTTCGCAGTCACATTACGGGCGGGCGCTGCCGCGGTCAAACTGCCGGCGCGATCCTGAGGCGCGTAATTGCATGACCGAAAAGGTACTTTCACGGAAATCATGCTAGGCTTGCTCGTCGACGATGGCGTTCTGCACACTGGGCGAGCGAGCCCGTCGTCATTCCGACAAGGAAGTCTGGCCTCAATCAATAGCAAATAATCAAGAGGTGATTCCATGACTCTCCTTCGATTGAAGAAGCAACTTGGCAGAATTTCTCGGATGCCAATCGCGGCCGCGGCGACAATGGCTCTTTTTGCCGCGCCCTCGTTTGCGCAGAACGATCAGCCGGCCTGGCTCAGCGT
>JASFSD010000086.1:0-8482 GCA_050114575.1 Gammaproteobacteria bacterium
GTGCGGATCGCGAGTCCGTGAACCTGGCGTAGCCGGCCGTCGCGATTCCGTGGCGCTCGAGGAACGCCTTGGTAAAGGCTTTCGAGCCTTCGAGCCTGGCCGCCTCTGCGCGCGGGCCGAAACACTTGAGCCCCTCTGCTTCGAACCGGTCGACGAGCCCGTCGACGAGAGGCTGTTCGGGTCCGACGATCGTGAGCCCGACGTCCTCGCCGTGGGCGAGCACGACCAGCGCGCCGATGTCGCTGGCCGCGATCGGAATATTGCGGACGCCCTCTTCGCCCGCGGTGCCGGCGTTGCCGGGCGCGATCAGGACCTCTTCGACGAGCGGCGACTGCGCGCACTTCCATGCCAGTGCATGCTCGCGGCCGCCGCCGCCGATGATCAGTACTTTCATGAGCTCGGTTACCCAGTGGCGGAAATGCCTGCTACCTAGTGGCGGAAGTGCCTGCGACCGGTAAATACCATTGCAATGCCATGCTCATCGGCGGCCTCGACGACCTCGGCATCCCGCCGCGAGCCACCCGGCTGAATGATCGCGCGAATGCCGTGCTCGGCCGCGAGGTCGACGTTGTCGCGAAACGGAAAGAACGCATCGGACGCCATGACGGCCTCATCCAGCGCAAGACCGAACTCTGCCGCCTGCCAGGCGGCGATGCGCGTGCTCATGATGCGGCTCATCTGACCGGCGCCAACACCGAGCGTCTGACCTCGTGCAGCGAAGACGATCGCATTGGACTTGACGAACTGCACGACCTGCCAGGCAAACCGCAGATCGTCCAGCTGTTGGTCTGTCGGCTTCGTTGCCGTAACGGTATTGAGATCGGACCCGGGATCGTCAGCACGATCGACGTCCTGGACCAGGACGCCGCCCTCGACGGTGGTCAGCGCCCTGGCGGGTGGATACGCCACAGGCTCGCCGCAGGCCAGCACCCTGACATCGGGCTTGGCGGCGAAGCGGTCGAGTGCGGCCTGGGTGACGCTCGGCGCAATCACGACCTCGACGAACTGATTGTCGAGAATGGCCGTAGCCGTCGTCTCGTCGAGCTCTCGATTGACCGCGATGACGCCGCCGAAAGCCGAAGTCGGATCGGCCGCATAGGCTTTGGCGTACGCGCCGGCAACCGTATCGGCCTGGCCCACACCGCATGGGTTCGCATGTTTGACGATGACACAGCTCGTCGACGCGAACGAAAGCGCACAGCCGAGTGCCGTATCGGCGTCAGCGAGATTGTTGTACGACAGTTCCTTGCCCTGCAGCTGCCGGCTCCGGAGCACGGATGCACCGCTCGGTTCCGCGCCCAGATACGAGGCCGCGCTCTGATGCGGGTTCTCGCCGTAGCGCAGCAGTGACGCCCGCTCGAAGCTCGTTACCAGACGCTCCGGGTACGGCTCTCCGTCGCCGTCGTGCTCACTCAGATAGCGCGTGATCAGCGCATCGTAGGAAGCCGTGTGGGCGAAAGCCTTGGCTGCAAGCTGCCGGCGCAGCTCGACCGATGGCTCGCCCTGTCGAAACGCGTCGACAACCCTGGCGTAGTCCGCGCTGTCGACGACGACGCTGACGCGATCGTGGTTCTTGGCTGCGGCCCGGATCATGGCCGGCCCGCCGATGTCGATATTTTCGACGGCATCGTCATAACTGGCCTCGGGCGAGGCGATGACCCGCGCAAAGGGATAGAGATTGACGACGACGAGATCGATCAGGCCGATCCGGTGCTCTTCTGCGACCGACTCGTCGATGCCTGCGCGCGCCAGCAGCCCGCCGTGGATTTTCGGGTGCAGCGTCTTTACGCGGCCGCCCATGATCTCGGGGAAACCCGTGATGTCGGAGACGCCGGTGACGTTCAGCCCGGCATCCCGGAGGGCTTTGGCCGTGCCGCCGGTGGAGATCAGCTCGAAGGATTGTGCGGCAAGCTCGCGGGCGAAGGGTACGAGCCCTTCTTTGTCGGCAACGCTGATCAGGGCTCGGCGCGGTGCAAGCTCCTGGGTCATCAAGGCGCGAGGTCGTAGATTCTGAGCTTCTTCCGCAGCGTGCCGCGATTGATCCCTAGAATCTGTGCGGCTTCACTCTGGTTTCCGTTGGTGTAGTCGAGCACTGCTCGAAACAGGGGCTTCTCAACCTCGCCGAGCACGAGCTGGTAGAGATCGCCGGGCTTATGGCCGTTGAGCTTGTTGAAGTAGCCGTTCAGCGCTTCGTCCGTCATGGCGCTCAGAGTCTTGTTTTTGACTCCGACCTTTGCAGCCTTGCCTGACTTCTTCTTGCGTGGTTCCTTTTTTCTGCTGGTTGTCGCCACGTTGTTATTGTCGGTGAGGCAGAAGGCTGAGCGGGGTGAGCGATAATAGCACGCTGAAAAAATCTTGCGGCAAATTTTCTGCGCGACTTACTCGCCCGCGACATCTGATTCGCAAACATACCCTTGCGCGATCGGTGTGCAGATTTCCAGCTCGAAACCCGTGGCGCTCGGCCCCGGATCCATGATGATGAATTGAGCGTCGACTGTCGTTCCGGCGTTCATGCGAGCGGCGTCCGCTATCGTCGATACCGCATACTCCTCGGGGCCGAAGTATCGTCCCGCGACCGTCGTATCCCAACGGTCGAGCAGGCGAACGAAAATGTGCGGGTAGGGTTGTTCCTTTGGCCCCTCGTTGACGACGCGCGTCTCAATGATGAGCCAGCCGGGCTCTTCGCCGAGTGGCTGCGCTGCAGCAGTCAGGTCGAGCAGATCGTATTGCTCGAGATCGACTGTCGGTGAAACATCAATGCCGATCTGCGCGTAGGCGTCGCCGACGATCGGACCGATCGTCGGCAGGCCGGCCAGCTCTGCACGAAAGCGGTGCATGAATTGTCCGGCGAGAGTCAGTGCCATCAGGCTCGCGGCGATCGCCCAGACCCAGACTCTGCGTCTCTTCGGTTGCGCCTCGCCCAACCAATCCGACTCGTCCGATTCCCCTATGGCAACGGGCAGTTTTGACTCGTCGGATTTCTTTGGTGGTGGTTGCGAACCCGAAGGCGGCCGCGAATCAGCCGGCGGTTGCATGACCGACACCGGTTGCGAGTCCGTCGGGTGGTGTGCATCCGATGGCGCCTGCGACTCAGGCGCTGGTCGAGAGTCGGGCGCAGGTGTCGGCTCGGATTGCCCCTGCGCGCTGCGTAGCGATGCTGGCTCGCGATCGGCAATTTCCCGCAGGGCAGAATTGCCATCGAAAATCCTGTTGCATTGCCCGCAGCGCACCTGGCCCTTGGCCTGCTCGAGGATCTCTGGGGAAACCCTGAAACTGGTGCTGCAATCGGGACAGGTCGTGACGAGCATGGCGTTATCGATCATACCCGCTGTGACGCCTGGCAGTCAGAACTCCCCATCCCGATTGCTCGCGTCGTTGCAACTCGACGTAGTTGTTGCGGTAACGCGATTCGACGGCATCGAGCTGCGACACGAGCACGCCGGAAAGGACGATCCGTCCCCCGGCAGGCTGCAGCCCGGCGAAATAATCGGCGAGCTCGATGAGCGGCCCGGCCAGAATGTTTGCCAGGACCAGATCGTAGCTCCGCCCCGCCGCGATGGTCGATGGCCCGACTTCAATCGAGCCCTGGAGCTGATTGAGGGCGGCATTTCTGCGGGTCGCCTCGAGCGCCTGCGGCTCGATGTCGACGGCCGTAGCGTGCGCTGCACCCAGTTTCAGGGCAGCCAGGGCCAGGACTCCCGAGCCTGCACCAAAGTCGAGCACGTCGATTCCAGGCTGCATTTCCTGCTCGAGCCACTCGAGGCAGAGCTGCGTCGTCGGGTGCTGACCGGTGCCGAAGGCGAGTCCCATGTGGAGCCCGAGCGTTCCAGGGTCCCCTTCGGTCAGATCCTCTGCGGATACGATCGTGAGTCTTGGGCCGACTCTATGCGGGCGGATCGGCTCCGGCGTTCCGGTAACCGACTCATCGTCGAGCTGCTCGAGCGTGACGCCGCCACGGCCGCTCGGGTCGAGCAGGCCGCCGATTGCACCGATATCGGCACTGGCATCGAACAGTGCGCGGACCGTAAGCCTGGGCCACAACGGCGTGGTCTCGGGGTCCGGCTCGAGAATCGGCGAGTCGCCGTCGTCCGTTATGGCGATGGAGCTTGCGCCGGCGAGCTGCAGCAGGGCCTCGGCCCGAGGATAGGCCTCTGCCGTGAGTCGGAGCGTCACCTGCTGCCACGCCACGGCGCTTACTTGAGGCCGAGCCGGTTCTCGAGGTAGTGAATGTCCGTTCCTCCAGCGCGAAAAGCGGAGTGCTGGAAGATTTCCTGATGCAGCGGAACATTGGAATGGATGCCGTCGACGACGATTTCCTGCAGCGCGGTCGTCATGCGTGCGATGGCGGTTGCGCGGTTGTCGCCGTAGGCGATGATCTTGGCGATCAGCGAATCGTAGTAGGGCGGCACGGCGTATCCCGTGTACATATGGCTGTCGACCCTGATGCCCGGCCCGCCCGGCGGATGCCAGAGCGATGCTGTGCCCGGCGACGGCATCATGGTTTTGGGGTGCTCGGCATTGATGCGGCATTCGATGGCGTGACCGCGCAGCACGATATCGTCCTGCGTGAACGGCAGTTTTTCACCGGCGGCAATCAGCAACTGTGTCTTGACGATATCGATCCCGGTGATGGCTTCCGTTATCGGGTGCTCGACCTGA
This sequence comes from Gammaproteobacteria bacterium, assembly GCA_050114575.1. GTDB lineage: Bacteria > Pseudomonadota > Gammaproteobacteria > Steroidobacterales > Rariloculaceae > DATCZB01. The sequence goes on from JASFSD010000086.1 coordinate 4,660, forward strand.
ACGCGGGTGTTCATCTCGATGAAGTAGAACTCACCGTCCTCGTAGAGGAACTCGAACGTCCCGGCACCGCGGTAACCGATCTTGCGGCAGGCTTCGACGCAGACCTGTCCCATGCGTTCGCGCACGTCCGGGCTCAGGCCCGGAGCCGGCGCTTCCTCGATGACTTTCTGATGGCGCCGCTGCATCGAGCAATCCCGCTCGCCGAGGTGAACGGCATTGCCGTGCTTGTCTGCGAGAACCTGAAATTCGACGTGCCGAGGATGCTCGAGGAACTTCTCCATGTAGACCTGATCGTTGCCGAAAGCCGTTCTCGCCTCGCTGCGGGTGATGACGATGGCGTTCGCCAGCGCACCCTCGCTGTGCACGACGCGCATACCTCTCCCGCCGCCGCCGCCCGAGGCTTTGATGATGACGGGATAGCCGATCCGCCGGGCGAGCTTGGCGTTGGCCTCGACGTCGTCACCGAGAGGGCCGTCGGAGCCCGGCACGCACGGAACGCCCGCCTCTTTCATCGTCCGGATCGCCGAGACCTTGTCGCCCATGAGGCGGATCGTCTCCGGCTTCGGCCCGATGAATTCGAACCCGCTTTCTTCGACGCGCTCGGCAAAATCGGCGTTTTCCGAAAGAAAGCCGTAGCCGGGGTGAATCGCAACCGCGTCGGTGACCTCCGCGGCCGCGATGATGGCCGGCATGTTCAGGTAGCTTTCCGTCGAAGGCGGCGGGCCGATGCAGACAGTCTCATCCGCGAGCAGGACATGCTGCAGATTCGTGTCTGCCGTGGAATGGGTCGCAACGGTTTTGATGCCGAGCTCGCGGCAGGCGCGGAGCACGCGCAGCGCAATCTCGCCGCGGTTTGCGATCACTACTTTGTCGAGCATTTAGCTGCGCTGGTCGATGACGAAAAGGGGTTGACCGAACTCGACCGGATGCCCGTTCTCTACGAGGATGCTGACGATCTTGCCGCTGACGTCGGCTTCGATCTGGTTCATCATCTTCATTGCTTCGATGATGCAAAGCGTATCGCCGGCAGACACGACCGAGCCGATCTCGACGAATGGTTTCGCTCCGGGGCTCGCGCTCGCATAGAACGTGCCTACCATCGGCGCGGTGACCTCGAATCCGGACGAAGACTTCGGCGCCTCCTCGTTGGATTCCGCCGCGTTGTCGGAGGGCTCGACCTGTGCCGGAGCCGGAGTGACAACCTGGGCAACGGGCGGTGCCGATTGCGCATAGCGGCTGATTCGAACGGACTCTTCGCCCTCCGAGATTTCGATCTCGGCGATACCGGACGACTCGAGCAGCTCGATGAGCTTCTTGACCTTGCGAATATCCATTAAGACTGACCTTCTGACAGGAGCCGATTAGCGGCGAGCAGCGCGAGCTCGTAGCTCGCGACGCCGAAACCGGCGATCGTGCCCGTCGCGATATCGGCGAAATAAGACCGCTGACGAAATTCCTCGCGCGCGGCGACGTTCGAGAGGTGGATCTCGATGAACGGGATGTCGACCGCAAGCAGGGCGTCGCGCAGCGCCACGCTGGTGTGGGTGAACGCCGCCGGGTTCAGCAGTATCAGATCCACGCTGCTGCGTGCGGCATGAATCCGCTCGATCAACAGATGCTCGGCGTCGCTCTGAAATGCATCGAGCCGGTGCCCGAGCTCGCCGGCGAGCTCTGCGAGCAGCGTCTCGATGTCGGCCAGCGTCGTCGAGCCGTAGATCTCGGGCTCGCGGCTACCGAGAAGACCGAGATTCGGTCCGTTCAACAGGAGGAGATTTGCCATAAGGCGAATTTAGCAAATTACCGGCATTTTTGCTTGTTTTCGCTGCAGATCGCAGCGAATTTCGCGATGTAGGCCGACTTTGCCGACCGGTTGGCCGCTCAGAGCGGGGTCGTGAGACGGTCCCGGGCCTCGCCCAGGTCGATCTCTCCGCTGCCGAGCAGCTCGACCGTCGTGACGAAATTCTCGAGGTGCTCGGCGTGCAGCTCGCCGTAGTGTATGCCCAGAACGGCGCCTCCCGGAGCGGTGAAGGCCGTAAACGGCATCACCTGCGCGTCGTTGCGAAAGATGGCCATCGCGTCGAAGCCCTCGGCCTGACCGACCAGCACCGGGTAGTTGAACTGCATTTCCTCCGAGAACTCGAGGACCGGCTCGACTCGATCGACCGCGATGCCGATCACCTCGATGGACTCCTGCTCTTCCTGAAACGTCTTCAGCAGCGGAATCTCGCGCAGGCAGGGCGCACACCAGGTGGCCCAGAAGTTAACGAGCATCGGCCCGTCGGACCAGGTTGCCAGCGGCGTCGGCGTGCCGGCCAGGTCGTTGATGACGATGTCGGGCAGCTCGTTGGCAAAGCGTGAGTCGATCTCGGACGGAGCGCTGGCAGAGAGCCTGTAGGCGGCATAGCCCAAGAGCGCGGCGGCGCTCAGGATCAGGGTCACCAGGGTTGGCTTCTTGCTCAGTTGGCTCAAGTTCATGTCCTCAGTCTACAACGCCGCGAGCGCGCTGACATGGGTGCTGAATTCCTCGGCTGGAACGTAGCCGTAGAGGCGATAGGCGCCTTGCTCCGTTCCGCCGCGATCGAAGAACGCCATCGTCGGGGGACCGTAGCTGCCGAAGTAGGTCAGCAGTGCCTGGTCGTCGGCGTTGTTCTCGGTGACGTCGGCCCGAAGCAGCAGGAACGTCTCCAGCGCCGTGACGACACTCTGCTCGGGAAAGGTGTACTCCTCCATCTCCTTGCAGGCGACACACCAGTCGGCGGTGAAATCCACCATGACAGGTTGCCCTGAAGCCTGCGCGGAGGCGAGCAGCGTCTCGAGCTCGGCGACCGTCTCGACCTCGACGAACGGCAGCGATTCCGCCGGCGCCGCAGGTTGCCCCATGAGGCTCCCCAGCGAACGCGGTATCGGCTCCAATGGGTCGTCGCCGCCGAGCGTCGCGCCGATCAGCATCAGGGCGCCGTAGAGGCAGGCGAGCACGCCCAGACCTTTGGCGAGCCGGCGTCGCGGCTTGGGTTCGGGGGGCAGCGATTCGAATGCGCCCAGGAATACGCCGGTCATGAAGACCAGCAGTGCCCAGAGGAACAGCGTCACGGTGCCGGGCACGACGCGCTCCAGCATCCAGATCGCCATGCCGATCATGACCACACCGAAGCCGGCCTTGATAGTGTTCATCCATGGGCCGACTTTCGGCAGGACTTTGCCGGCGGACGCGCCGATCAAAAGCAGCGGCGTGCCCATGCCGATTGCGAGAACGAACAGCGCCAGCGAGCCGCGCGCAACGTCGCCCGACTGGCCGATGGCAATCAGCGCGCCGATCAGGGGCGGTGCGACGCAGGTCGTGACGATCAGTGCGGACAAGGCGCCGATGATCGCCGTTCCGAGAAACGTGCCGTTTTTCTGGCGGTTCGCGAGAGCGGAAACGCGGGACTGAATGGAGGACGGCATCTGCAGCTCGAACAGGCCGAACATCGCCAGAGCCATGATCATGAACAGCCCGGCGACGGACGCAATGATCCACGGCTGCTGGAATACGGCCTGCACCTGATTGCCGGCAAGCGCCGTCACGGCGCCGGCGATCGAGTAGGTGAGCGCCATGCCGAGCACGTAACTCACCGACAGGCCGAAGCTCCGTCCGTGCGAGATCTGCCCCTGGCCGGCAATGATGCTGGAGAGAATCGGCACCATCGGGTAGACGCAGGGAGTCAGCGACAAGCCGAGGCCGGCGACGAAGAACGTGCCGAGCACGGCAATCAGGGCGCCGTTGCTGACGAGGTTGGCGAGCTCGTGATGGTATGAGAGTGGTTTTGGGTAAGTTTGTTTTGGG
>JASFSD010000087.1:0-8298 GCA_050114575.1 Gammaproteobacteria bacterium
AGCTTCTTAAGCTCGGCGATCGCAGCCTCGACTGCGCTCGCGTTGTCGGCATCGAGCCCGTCGTCGAAATAGTCTTCAGGCACGCCGATGGTGATCGACTCCCAGGGCCCGCCAATCGCCCGCGCGTACGAAGGCACAGGCTCTTCGAGTGACGTCGAATCACGCTCGTCGAAGCCGGCCATCGCATCGAGCATCAGGGCGGCATCTTCCGCCGTGCGCGTCAGGCTGCCGCCGTGATCGAGGCTCGAGGCAAACGCGATCATGCCGTAGCGCGAGGTCCGCCCGTAGGTGGGCTTCAGTCCCGTCAGCCCGGTCAGCGCCGCGGGTTGCCGGATCGAGCCACCGGTATCGGTGCCCGTCGCTGCATGACACAGTCCCGCGGCGACGGCGGCGGCCGATCCGCCCGACGATCCGCCCGGCACCGTGTCGAGGTTCCAGGGGTTGTGCACGGCGCCGAAGTAGCTGGTCTCGTTCGACGAGCCCATCGCGAACTCGTCCATGTTGGTCTTGCCGAGCACGACGGCGCCGGCGGCTGCCAGCCGCTCGACGGTGGCCGCATCGTACGGCGAGACGAAGTCTTCGAGCATCCTCGAGCCGCAGGTCGTTTTGACGCCGGCCGTGCAGAAGATGTCCTTGTGCGCGATCGGCACTCCGAGCAGCGGTGCGTCGTCGCCTTTGGCCAGGCGCTCGTCGGCGGCGGCCGCATCGGTCAGGGCGCGCTCGGCCGTGACCGTGATGAAGCTGTTGAGCTTCGGGTCGAGCGTGGTGATACGGTCCAGGCAGTGCCGCGTCAGCTCTACCGAGGAGACGCGCTTCGCCTGCAGCGCCGCCGCTGCTTCTGCCAGTGTCATCAGGGGCATGCGGGCGTTATTCGATGACTTTGGGCACCAGGTAGAGGTCGCGTTCGACCTTAGGTGCGTTTTGCTGATAGAGCTCGTGGCGGTCGGATTCCGTGACCTGGTCCGGCCGGAGCCGCTGGGGCCGATCGAGCGGATGGGCCATGGGGCTGACGTCGCTGGTGTCGGCCGCCTGGAGCTGGTCGACGAATTCGAGAATACGGGTCAGCTTGGCGACGAGGTCGTCGACCTCCTCGGGCTCGATTCTGAGCCGTGCCAGCTCGCCGAGTTTTTCGATTTCTTCGAGTCTGAGTGCCACGTCAGAAGGTGAGTGACCAGGGTCACAGGGACTATACACCTCGCTTGCCGATCAGCCTACCCGTCGCTATAGTCGTTGTTTAGTCAAATCAGTGCCCTATAACCCCGGTGTTAAAGAGTTTTCTTGGACATTTCTCCAATGATCTGTCCATCGACCTTGGTACGGCCAACACCCTGATCTATGTCAGGGGGCGCGGCATCGTCCTGGATGAGCCCTCGGTAGTCGCGATTCGCGAAGAGCCGGGGCGTGGTGGCAAGTCGATCGAGGCCGTCGGCCTCGAGGCCAAGAACATGCTCGGGCGCACGCCCGGTCACATCACGGCCATCAGGCCGCTCAAGGACGGCGTCATCGCCGACTTCGCCGTCACCGAAAAGATGCTGCAGCATTTCATCAAGAAGGCGCACGGTTCGCGGTACTTCCGCCCGAGCCCGCGGGTGCTCGTCTGCGTGCCTTACGGGTCGACGCAGGTCGAGCGGCGCGCGATCCGGGAGTCGGCCGAAGGAGCGGGTGCGCGCAAGGTCTACCTCGTCGAGGAGCCGATGGCTGCCGCGATCGGCGCCGGCATGCCGGTGCACGAAGCCCGCGGTTCGATGGTGCTCGACATCGGCGGCGGCACTTCCGAAGTCGCCGTGATATCGCTGAACGGAATCGTCTACGCCGCGTCCGTTCGCATCGGCGGTGATCGCTTCGACGAGGCCATTACCAATTACGTCAGGCGCAACTATGGAATACTGATCGGCGAGGCAACGGCCGAGCGGATCAAGCACGAGGTCGGCTCGGCCTATCCCGGTCAGGACGTCAAGGAGATCTCGGTCAAGGGTCGCAATCTGTCGGAAGGCGTTCCGCGGAGCTTCACCCTGAACAGCAACGAGATACTCGAAGCCCTGCAGGAGCCGCTGCAGGGAATCGTCGGTGCCGTGAAGGTGGCACTCGAGCAGACGCCACCGGAGCTCGGCGCCGACGTGGCGGAGCGAGGCATCGTGCTGACGGGCGGCGGCGCGCTCCTGACTGAGCTCGATAAGCTGCTGACCGAGGAGACCGGCCTGCCGGTCGTCGTGGCCGAGGATCCGCTGACCTGCGTCGCGCGCGGGGGCGGCCGCGTGCTCGAGTTGCTCGATGAATTCGGGCCGTCGGCCTTCTCGGTGGATTAGCCGCGTGGTCGAACGGAACGGCGCTATATAGAAGGAGCTATATAGGAATGAGTGGGCCCGGACAAATGGGCGGTAAACCTTCAAGGGGCGAGATCCCGCTGGGTGTCCGTTTCGTCGCGCTGGCCGCACTTTGCCTGGTTCTGATCGTCGTCGATCATCGCGAAAACCACTTGTCCCGCGCCCGCGAGATTCTCTCGCTCGCCGTCTACCCAATTCAGGTTGCGGTCGACTTTCCGTTCACGGCCTGGCAATGGGCCACCGACGCCGTCGCCGATCGCCGGGCGCTCCTGAGTGAGAACGACGACCTGAAGGAGCAGCTCGTCATTGCCAGGTACCGTTTGCAGAATCTCAATTCGCTGCAGATGGAGAATGCGCGTCTGCGACAGCTGCTCGATTCCTACGAAGAGATCAACGAGGATCGCGTTCTGATCGCCGAGATCCTGTCGGTCGATCTCGATCCGTACCCGTCGCGCTTCATCATCAACCGCGGGTCGGCGGACGAGGTCTATGTAGGCCAGCCGCTGCTCGATGCGGAGGGGGTCATCGGCCAGGTCGAGGCGGTATCGCCGAAGACGTCGCAGGCCTTGTTCATCACCGATCCGGATCACCGGATCCCGGTCGCGATCGAGCGCACCGGCGAGCGGACTTTCGCCGACGGGACCGGCGACAGCCGCGTGCTCAGGCTGCCGTATCTGACCAACAACGCCGACGTGCGCCCCGGCGATCGGTTGATCACGTCCGGCTTCGGCGGCATTTTTCCCGCCGGGCGGCCGGTCGCCGTGGTCGAGGAGTTCGTCCAGCGCCCTGACCAGAACTTCGCTTACGTCACGGCTCGACCCGTGTCGGCGCTGGAACGGGACCAGGAAGTTCTCCTGGTCTGGAACGACGTGTACGCGGCGGTTGCGGACGCGGCTGCCGAGCCGGGAGAAGCGCCGTGAGGGCGCGACGTGGCCGGCACTGGCTGATGCCTGCGGTGACGCTCGTCGCTGCGCTCATCCTGGCAGTGATCCCGTTGCCCGGCGCCATTTCGGCGTTCAGGCCCGACTGGGTCGCTGTCGTGCTGCTGTACTGGACGCTGATCCACCCGCGTCGATACGGGCTCATCAAGGCCTTCACTTTCGGCATTCTGCTCGATGCCCTGACCGGCTCGCTGCTCGGTCAGCATGCGCTCGCGCTCCTCGTGATCGTCTATCTCAGTCAGCGGCTCTATCTTCGGATTCGCGCCTTTCCGGCTTCCCAGGTCGCAACCATCGTCATCTTCCTGCTTGCGCTGTATGAGCTCGTGCTGCTGCTGATCGACGGCTTCGCCGGGCGCGAAGTGGCGATGATCGAGCGCTGGGGTCCCGTCGTGACCGGCGGGTTGCTCTGGCTGCTCGTGTCGGTGGGCATCGAGCGTGGCCGGCAGGCTGCCGAGGCCAGGATCTAGGCAGCCCCGATGAGTGTCAGGAGCGGACAGTTCAAGGATCACTGGAAGGAGCAGCGCCTGTTCGTTTCACGAATCATTGGCGCCGCGGTCATCGTCCTCGCCCTGACCGGTGTGTTGATCTGGCGGCTCGTGCACCTGCAGGTCGTCGACTACCAGCGCTTCAGCGAGATGGCCGAGGGTAACCAGATTCGAATCGAGTCCCTGGCGCCGGCGCGGGGGTTGATCTACGACCGTCAGGGCCGGGTTCTGGCTGAGAACGTGCCTACCTGGCAGCTCGTCGCGATCCCCGAGCAGATCGGGGATCTCGAAGCCGTCCTCGGCGAGCTCGAAGGGCTCAAACTCATCGACCCGGCCGATCGCGAGGTGCTGATCGATCTCGTGCAGTCGCATCGCCGCTTCGAGCCGGTGACACTCGCGAACCTGTCGGAGGTGCAGGCCGCGACATTCGCCGTCAGAAGGCATCACTTTCCGGGTATCAACGTCCAGGAAGGTCTGATTCGTTATTACCGATACGGGGCGGCTGCGGCACACGCGGTCGGCTATGTCGGCAGCATCAGCGCCAGCGACCTCGAGGAAATCAATCGTGCGGATTACGCCGGCACATTCCAGATCGGCAAGACCGGAATCGAGCGGGCATACGAGGACGCGTTGCACGGTGGGCCCGGTTACAGGCAGCAGGTCGTCAACGCACAGGGCCGCATCATTTTCGACGCGTCGAGCAATCCCGAAGCCGGGCTCGAAGAACGACTGCCCGACCCCGGCAAGCACGTGCATCTGACGCTCGACGTCGAGCTGCAACTGGCAGCCTTCGAAGCTTTGAATGGGCTTCGCGGTGCGGCTGTCGCCATCGACCCGCGCAACGGCGATGTTCTGACGCTCGTGAGCACGCCGGCGTTCGATCCGAATCGATTCGCGCGCGGCTTGAGCGGCGACGAGTTCGTCGAGCTCAATACCGACGCCAACCTGCCGTTGTTCAACCGCGCGCTTGCCGGGCGCTATCCACCGGGCTCCACCGTGAAGCCGTTTTACGGTCTGGCCGGTCTGCACTACGAGACCGAGCACGTGGCCGAGGACCATATCTGTTACGGCGAGTTCCGTCTGCCCGGAAGCTCCCGCGTCTATCGCGAGGGGCCGGGCGGAAGCCACGGCGAGATGACGCTGCACACGGCGATCGTCCGTTCCTGCAATGTCTATTTCTATGGCCTTGCGGTCGAGCTCGGCATCGACCACATGGAGCAGTTCATGAAGGCGTTCGGCTTCGGCGCGCGGACCGGTATCGATATCAGCGGCGAGTCGGCCGGTCTGATGCCGTCGCGGCAGTGGAAGCGGGACTATTTCTCGGGGACCGATCAGCAGAGCTGGTATCCGGGCGAGACCGTCAGCACCGGGATCGGCCAGGGTTACACGGAGGTCACACCGCTGCAGCTGGCCAATGCCACGGCGACGCTTGCCGCCGAGGGGCTTCGCTATCGGCCGCAGCTGCTCGTCTCGACCGAGGATGCAAAGACGGGCGAGCAGGTCGAATCGGAGGTGTTGCCGCTCGAGCGGATCGCGGACGTCGACCCATTGCACTGGCAGGAGATCCGGGAGGCCATGCTCGGCGTCACGACCGAGCCGCGCGGCACGGGCTTCTCTTCGATGGGCGGGACCAGTTTCACCATTGCCGGAAAGACCGGCACGGCCCAGGTCGTCGGGGTAGCGCAGGACGAGGAATACGACGCGGAGGCGCTCGAGGAGCGCTACCGGGACAACGGCCTCTTCATCGCCTACGCTCCGGTCGACAACCCCGAGATTGCGATAGCCGTCGTTGTCGAGAACAACGGCGGCGGCAGCAGGACGGCCGCGCCGGTGGCGCGCCAGGTCCTGGATACTTACTTCGGAGCCGAAGAGTATGTCGCTCAGCGCATTGGGCTTTGATCAGGCCGGCAAGGTCTGGCCGCGAGGCAAGGGATCGTTCTCGATCAGCATGGACTATCCGCTGCTGTTGACGATTCTCTGCGTCGTCGGTCTCGGGTTGGTCGTTCTCTACAGCGCAGCCGGCGAGTCGAATGGCGCCATGTTGCGCCAGGGTGTCCGGCTCGGCGCCGGTTTCTTCGCCTTCTTCGTCCTGGCCCAGATCCCGCCGCGCTACCTCAGGATGTGGACTCCCTGGGCGTACATCGGCGTGCTCGGTCTGCTGATTATGGTGATGCTGGCCGGCGACGTCGGCGGTGGCGCGCAGCGCTGGCTCAATCTCGGTTTCGTCAGCGTGCAGCCGTCCGAGTTCATGAAGCTCGCCGTTCCCATGATGGTCGCCTGGTTCCTGCACGATCGGGCTCTGCCACCGAGCTACGGACAGCTGTTCGTGGTGCTGGTTATCGTTGCCGTGCCGGCGCTCTTGATTGCCAAGCAGCCCGATCTCGGGACGGCCCTGCTGGTGATTGCCGCGGGCGGACTGACCGTGCTGCTGGCAGGCATCAGCCTCCGACTCATTGGGGGATTCACCATCGCAGCGCTCATCGCGTCGCCGATCGTGTGGATGTTCATGCTCGACTACCAGCGGGCGCGCGTGCTGACGTTTCTCGATCCGGAGTCGGATCCGCTCGGCAGCGGTTACAACATCATTCAGTCGCAGATTGCGATCGGCTCGGGCGGTACCTTCGGCAAAGGCTGGCTCAATGGGACTCAGGCACATCTGGAGTTCCTGCCGGAACGCTCTACCGATTTCATATTCGCCGTGATGGGTGAAGAGTTCGGGCTCGTCGGCGTCGTCACGCTGCTCCTGCTCTACCTCGTCCTGGTCGGGCGCGGTCTGTACATTGCCGCCGGAGCCCAGGATACGTTCTCGCGTCTGCTCGCCGGTTGCCTCAGCCTGACTTTCTTCTGTTACGTCTTCGTCAATGCCGGCATGGTCTCGGGCATTCTGCCTGTCGTCGGCGTACCGCTGCCGCTCGTGAGCGCGGGTGGAACCTCGATGGTGACGCTGCTGGCCGGTTTCGGCATGCTGGCCGGGATCAGCGCGCACCGGAAGCAGCGTCCGTTATGAGTCGGATCCGGGCAAGCCTGCGGCTCGGGGCTGTGGCGCTCCTGACCCCGCTTGGCTGGTCGTCGCTTGCGCACGGCCAGGACTACGCCTGGAACCCGACGGATGTAGAGGCCCGGCGCGGCGCCTTCATCGACCGCATGGTTGCCGAGCACGGATTCGGGCGCGAGGAGCTCGGTGGCATTCTCAACGAAGCCGTCGTGCGGCAGTCGGCGCTGAACGCGATCTCGCGGCCGGCCGAGCGGGTCATACCCTGGTTCGAGTATCGAGAGATCTTCCTCAACGAAGAGCGAATCGATGCCGGGGCCGAGTTCTGGGTCGAACACGCCGATCGCGTTGCGGCGACCTCGGAACGGTTCGGTGTCGATCCCGAGATGATTCTCGCGATCCTGGGCATCGAGACGCTGTTCGGTGAGCGCATGGGTACGTATCGCGTCGTCGATGCCTTGAGCACGCTGGCGTTCGCCTATCCGCCCCGAGCGGACTTCTTTGCTTCCGAGCTCGAGTCCTTCCTGCTGATCTATGCAGAGGAGGGGCCGGTGGTCCTCGATGCGCTCGGCTCGTATGCGGGCGCAATGGGGGCAGGGCAGTTCATTCCTTCGAGCTACAGGGCCTATGCCGTCGACGGCGACAGCGACGGTCACCGCGATCTCTGGCAGAACTGGGACGATATCCTCGCCAGCGTTGCGAATTATCTGGCCGTCCACGGCTGGCGTCTCGGCGAGCCGGTTGCGGTTCGGGCCAGCCAGGGAACGGCGCCCGGCGTCGAGCCCGGTAACCGGCTCGGACTCGATACGACGGTTGGCGCGCTGCGCGACCGCGGCTTCGGCTTCGACGCCGATCTCGAGCGGGAAACGCCGGCGATGCTGGTCGCTGTCGAGGGGGATGCGTCGACCACGGCGTATTTTGTCGGGCTCAACAATTTTCATGTGATCACTCGCTATAACCGCAGCGTCAAATATGCGCTCGCGGCAGTCGAGCTCAGCGAGGCGATCCGGCGGCGGTTCCGGGAGATTCAGTCTGTCAGCGAGGGCGACAATGAGACGCTTTAACGGACGTTCGGTTGCGCCGGGAGTGCCCGTCGTTTTGCTCATTTCCGCGGTACTCGCCGGTTGTGCCGGCGCCCCGTCGCGCGACTCCTACGAGCAACGGTCGGCGACGGGTCCGGAGCGCAGCTCGCGCGGCAATCCGCCGTTCTACGAGGTGGAAGGCAAGCGTTACTTCGTCCTCGATTCCAGCGACGGCTACGCCGAGCGAGGGACGGCTTCCTGGTATGGCCGCGATTTTCACGGCCGGCCAACGTCGAGCGGCGAGATCTACGACATGAACCGTATGACGGCGGCGCACAAGACGCTGCCGCTGCCGACCTGGGTCGAGGTCACCAATCTCGTGAACGGCCGACGCGTCGTCGTCAAGGTCAACGACCGCGGGCCGTTCGTCGACGGGCGCATCATCGACCTGTCGCGGCAGGCAGCGTCCGAGCTCGACATGCTCGGTTCCGGCACCGCGCGCGTGCAGGTGCGTGCGCTCGGGCCCTCGGGCGG
>JASFSD010000088.1:0-8294 GCA_050114575.1 Gammaproteobacteria bacterium
GGCGACGGGGCAGCACGTTCGCGACCTGGGTGGGCCAGGCTCGGGCCCGGGAGAATTCCAGCGACCCAATGGGGTACTCGCTGCCGACGGTATGCTGATTGTCATCGAGCGCGACAACCGACGTGTACAGATATTTTCCGTCCCCGCGCTCGATCCATTGACCCGCTTCGGCGATACCGAGCTCATCAAACCCTACGGCGCTTATCTCGAACGGGTTGGCCCTTCGTCCTACCGACTCTTCGTGACCGACGCCTACGAGACGGCCCGCGAACGCGTGCCGCCGCCGGAGGAGCTCGACCGACGCGTTCAGGTCTTCTCGCTGACGGTCGATCGCGACAATTCGGGCCGGGTTTCGCACATCGACGCAACTCACGAGCGGTCATTCGGCGAGACCGAGGGCCCCGGCGTGCTGCGCGTGGTCGAGTCCATCTGGGGCGATCCCGCCAACGACCGGCTCCTGATCGCCGAGGAAGACCCGGCCGGCGGCCGCGTCATCAAAGTCTACTCGCTCGACGGCCATTTCACGGGGCCGCAGATGGGTGACGGTGTGTTTCGGGCCCAACCCGAGGGCATCGCTCTGTACGAGTGCGCCAAAGGCGGCGGCTACTGGATCACGACGGACCAGAACCCCAGGCGAAACGTCTTTCATCTGTTCGACCGGCAAACCTTGAGCCACATCGGCGGATTCAGCGGTGAGATCGTACGGCATACCGACGGCATCGCCTTGCATCGGGCGCCCCTGGATGGTCTTCCCGACGGCGCCCTGTACGCGGTGCACGACGATCAGGCCGTTGCCGCTTTCGATTGGCGCGACATTGCCGACGCTCTCTCGCTGCCGGCGGACTGTGGCTTCAGTGGTACGTCCTGAGCCTGACAGACCGAGTCATCGTTCTGTGGAGAGAAACTCCACAATATCCCTGAGTTGGCGGTGACTGAGCAGGCTGCCCTTCGGGCGCATCGCCGATGCGACGTCTACGCCGAAGCCCTCCGCAATCGAGGCGCTGGGGTCGAGCAGGGACTCGAGTAACTCGGCTCGAGCGAGGCGACCGCCGATCCCATCGAGAGGCGGTCCAACCGTCGATTCACTTTCGCCCAGCGTATGACACCGGACGCATAGGGCAGTCGGGTGTTGCAGCACGAGCTGACCCCCGTTACGCGCATCGCCCCCGGTCTGCAGAGCCGCAGGCAAGGCCGTGGCAAGCGATTCGAGCTCGCGGCCGACGATGACGATCTCGAGCTCATCCGCCTTGATCGCGTCATTGATGGGCATGACCGGCATCGCCTCGATGGCGGCCATTCGCACCTGTGCATCCGAGTCCCGGAGCGCCAGCTCGATCGCCGTTTCGACCTCGCCGCCGCCCAGCAGACGCAGCGCCCGCAGACCCGAGATGCGGACGACCGGCGCTTCGTCGAGTTGGAGCCTGGCCAATGCCGCGGCGCCCTGGTTCGGATACACCCAGCGCCGACCACTCTCATCTCTTCCGTGCTCTGCAAAGAATGCGCTTCGGGCACCCAATCGGGATGCTGGCGGATGTCGAGCAGCAGGCCGGCGCGTGAACTCGCAATGACGCAGGCGCGGCCCTGGCTGTCGAGATCGAGCGTCAGGGGGTTCGCGACCAGACCGGGCGGCGCCCAGACCTCGAGATCGAGACCTTCGATGACGTCCGTGCCGGCGTCACGCGTAACTGTGCGCGCTAACTCGCCAGCCTCGGCCGGTTGCAGCCGAGAGATCGACCCGGTTCCCGAAGGGGCGGCCACGGGCTCTTGTGCGGACACCGGCATAACGAGCATCCCCGCCGAGCAAACGGCCAACACCGGCACGCCGGTGAGCCGCCGGGCGCGCTTCATCCCTCGAGCAGAGAATTCAGAAATCAATCGCCGCGGCGTCGGCCAGAATCATGTCGCGGTAGAGCGGCAACGACCAGCCCTCGGCCTCGAGCTCATCGAGACGGTCTTCGAATGCACGACGATAGGCGCGCGGGCTGCCGTAGAGATCCTCGAGCGTCTCGGCATCGAAGGAGTACTGGTAATTGCTCAGCCGGCACATGATCGCCGCACCCTGCGGACCGTTCGCCGCAACGTAGTCGCTGACGTCGTCCGGCAGCGGATCGGCCGCGACGTTGCTTGCGACGTAAGTCGCCGTCGGCACATCGACGTAAGGGCTGCGAATACCGCCGAGCGGATTGCCGTGCTCGTCGAGGATCATCTGCGAGCCGTCGTTCGCGACGTCACGATCGAGCCAGACGCGCGGCGCGCGCGGCGGAACGATGCCCTCGTCGACCCAGCGCAACAGATGATTCAGCGAGACGGACCAGTAGGCCTGGGAAGGAATCGTGCTCAACGGGTGCTGGCAGGGGTTGGGCAGGAGCCGGTCGTTGTCTCTGGCGTCCACGTGACCGATCCCGGCGAACTCGTAGAGTCGAAACTGGTTGCCAGGCTCATCGCCGTCATCGCGACGGGTCACATTGGACTGAACTTCGAGCTGCGTGGGCATCTCGATCACGGGCACGTCCACGCGCGGCACGTCCGATCCCGTGGATGTCGGGAAGTAGCCGTCGTAAATGTGATCCATGTCGCCGGGCGTGCGGAAACGCGGGTGGTCGGCCAGGTAATTGATCAGCGTGCCGGCACTCATCGAGGTGCCGCCGAGAACCATGTTGCGCACGCCGAGCTCGCCGATCGGGCCCGTGGCGCTCTTGATCAGCGCACCGACCTGACCGAGGATGTCGTTGGCCTGACCGTTGCTGATCGAAAGCTGCTCGTAGCGTGCCGCGTTGAAGTCCTGCATGATCTGCGGCGAGGTCGTCAGTATCTCGACCGCGATATGCCCCGAGTCCATGATGTAGGCGGCCGAAAACTCGAACATATGCGCCGAGCCGCTCGAATGCATGGACTCGGCCAGCACCAGGCCGGAATAGTCGGCATCGCTGCCGGGCCTGCGGATGACGACACGTGTCGTATACGGCTCGCCCTCGGCAGTGCCCGAGACGAAGTACTCGAGCGCACGGTAGCCGAAATCGTTCGGCGTGTACCCGGGCGCATGCGATTGGTCGGAGACGTACATCGGGCCCGGGCCCGACACGAGCTCCCAGCTGTCCGGTAGCGGCACAGCCTCGGGCGTGACCGGTGTGCCGCCGCCGAATCGGCCACCGCCGAACTGACCGCCTGGACCACGAAATTGCGCCTGCGCCGAACCGACGACGACCGCGAGTGCCGTCGCACCGAGCGCCAGGACCAAGGAGTTTGTTCTAGCCGTTCCGGGCATCTTCTTCTCCCCTGCATCGAATGCTGGGTAGATATTAGCCATTCGGAAGGCTTCGGTCACCCGCCGCGCGCAGGCGGCGGGTGACCGGGAGGCGGATACTGCCTAGACCTTGCCCTCGGCGCGCCAGCCGTCGGCGGCGTAGGACTCGCGAACCACGGCCGCGTATGGCACCGGGCTGACGGTCGCACGGATCTCGAGCTGCTTGTGCGGCTCGACCGTGGCCTTCTTGGTGCCGCCGTTGGGCTCACCCCAGATCAGTGTGACTTCGTCGCCGATCTCGATGTCGTGATCGACGATACCGAGAGACAGCTGCGCACGCTCGTTGTAGCTGTAGCCGGCGAACATCGAGGCACCGACGACCTTGCCGCCCTTGGTGATCGCGTCGAACGACGCCGAGCCGTAGTTCGAGAGCGGCCAGTCGATGAACTTGTAATGATCCTGGCCCGGGTCGAGCATCGAACGCCAGACCTTGGCAACGTCGTCTGCATTCCAGGCGAACGTGACCTTGTGCCGATGCTTGTCGTCCTTGATCGCCTCGAGCGCTTCACGGCCGATGAAGTCATGATCGAACTTGACGAACGGGCCATAGCCGATCTCGTAGGGCGTGACGTAGTAGTCCTCGATGTTGTCCGACTCGAAGCTGCCGGCCAGCGAGCCGGTGGCCTCGTAGGAGTCGGCGCCGAGCCACTCGCGGTAGGGCTTCATTCGGTCGTCCGTGTAGACCGCCGGCAGCGGCGACGGAATCCAGCCGGACTCGAGTGTATTGGTTGGATAAGCACGCGAACCGACGTGCAGCAGACCGAATTCATTGCCCGCCTCAAGAATCGTCTCGCGAATCTCCTCGCGCTCCTCGTACGGGCCCCAGATCTCGAGACCAGGAGCACCGGCCATGCCGTGGCGCAGCGTGCGGACTTCGCGACCGGCGATGTTCATCGTCGACATGTGGAAGAACTTGAGCTGCTCGAGCTTGCCGCCGTGAAGCTTCTCGATGACGTTCCAGGCGTTCGGCCCCTGAATCTGATACCGGTACAGAATCCGGTTGATGGCCAGACCCTTGGTGTTGCCCGGTGAGCGATCGTCCTTGACGATCTCGACGTCATAGCCGCCCGTGGCAGCATTGAACTCGATCCAGTTGGCCGAAGGTGCACGGCCGACGAAGAGCACGTTCTCTTCTTCCAGCCGGAACAGAATGCCGTCGCCGATGACGTGCCCGGAATGGCTGCAGGGGACGTACTGCTTGGCGCGATCGACCGGGAAGTTCTTGAAGGTGTTGATCGCGGTGTCCGAGCAGAGCTTTACCGCATCCGGACCCTTTATATAGATGTCGCACATGTGATGCGACTGGTCGAACAGGACAGCCGTCTCTCTCCAGGCCTGCTGCTCCGAGCGCCAGTTGGAATACTCCGACGGCACGACAGGATAGACGTATGCGCCGATCTGCGAATTCCGGAGAAGATCTACCGGATTGCCGACTTCCTGTAAAAGTTGCTCTAAGCTCTTCTGACTCATTGGTTTTTCTCAACCTCTCCCTGACAATCTTTGTGTCGGCGGCCCCGCCGAAGGGCGGCAATCCTAGCATAATGGGGGGTCCGGAACAGAATGAGTCCAGAAAGGGGCAACCGAATGCAGGGAAAGATCGCCTTCGAGGAGCACTTCGCCATCGAGGAGACACTGGAGCAGACCCGGGCTTTTGCCGGCGACTCGGGTCACTTCGATGATTTCACGCGGCAGATACTGGACCTGGATGCCGAACGGATCGGGCACATGGACGCGACCGGCATCGAGCTCGCCATCCTGTCTCTCAATGCCCCGGGGATCCAGAGGATTCTGGATCCGGCGGAGGCGCTCGACGTCGCCCAGAAGGCAAACGACCGGATGGCCGAGGCAGTCGCCGGGCGGCCGGAGCGCTATGCCGCTCTCGCCGCGCTGCCGATGCACGATGTCCGGATCGCCGGTGAAGAGCTCAGGCGCTGCGTCGAGCAGCTCGGCTTCAAGGGCTGCATGGTCAACGGCTTCCAGCAGGTCGGCGACGCAGACAGCGTCAAGTATTTCGATATGCCCGAATATAGGGACTTCTGGGCCGTAGTTTCCGAGCTCGACGTCCCGTTTTATCTGCACCCGCGCATGCAGATCCCGTCGCGGGCGGAGAATTACGAAGGCCACCCCTGGCTCATGAGCGCGCCCTGGGGATTCGCTGTCGAGACGTCGATCCACGCGCTCAGGCTCTGCGGGTCCGGCATCTTCGAAGACTTTCCCAACCTCCGAATCTGCCTCGGGCATCTCGGGGAAAATATTCCTTTCGGACTCTGGCGCATCGACGCGCGCATGCGGTTTTCACGCCGCGGCTATCGGGGCAAACGCCCGCTCGGCGATTACTTTCGCGAGCACTTTCACATCACGACGAGCGGCAACTTCAACGACGCCGCTTTTCGCTGCACGCTCGACGTCATCGATCGCGACAAGATCTATTTCTCCGCCGACTATCCGTTCGAGAAGATGGAGGACGCGGCGGACTGGTTCGATGCTACCGAGGTTGTCAGCGAAGACGAGAAACGCGTCGTCGCCCGCGACAACGCAATTCGCCTGTTCGGCCTGGAACTATGAAGAACAGCCAGCGTCCAATCTCGTGACGAGAGCATGAATAGCAATCATTCTGATTTGCTAAGATTGACGGAATCAACCAAATAACGGAGCTATCGATGCAACAGGCTGTCCACGCTTTTACGCCCGTCTCGGCGCTCGACACGGATAGTCGTGCGACTTTCATCTGGCGCGTTTACGGCCACGTCGCGGCGGCCATTCTCGGCTTCGGGGCGATTGAAACCTGGCTCTTCAGCAGCGGCCTCGGCGAGCAGCTCGCGTTGCGGATGCTGGGCACGAGCTGGTTGCTCGTACTGGGCGCCTTCATCGTCGTCGGCTGGATCGCAACCCACGTTGCGCACACGACGGTTTCCAAGCCCATGCAGTATCTCGCGCTGGTCGGTTTCGTGGTGGCGGAAGCGATCATCTTTGTGCCGATGCTCTACCTGGCCATGCTGAAGGCTCCCGGCATCATCGACAGCGCGGCCGGCGTAACCTTACTCGGCACGGGCGGGCTGACCGCCGTCGCATTCATCACCCGCAAGGACTTCTCGTTCCTGCGCGGCATTTTGATGTGGGCCGGCATTCTCGCTCTCGTCGGCATCGTCGGCAGCGTGCTGTTCGGCTTCGCGCTCGGCACCTGGTTCTCGGTCGCCATGATCGGCCTCGCCGGCGCGGCCGTGCTCTACGACACGTCGAATATCCTGCATCACTATCCCGAAGATCGTCACGTCGGAGCGGCGCTGCAGCTGTTCGCCTCGATCGCAATGATGTTCTGGTATGTGCTGCGGCTGTTCATGTCGCGCGACTAGTATGAAGGGGTCAGGATTAAGAGGGGTCAGAGCCCTTTTCGCGAAAAGGGCTCTGACCCCTCTTAATCCCGTCCCCTCTTAATCAGGCCCAATAGGCCCGACGGACCCGTTCAACTCCCGCCGGCGACGTATCCCTTCAGCGTCCGGCACCGGTCGTTACCATACGGCATAGCCGCGCTTCCCGATCGAGCGTATGCTGTTCGACATAGAGAAAGCTGTGCGGTGTGCTGTATTCGAAGCGAACGACAGTTCCATTCATCGCCCGTCTCCAAACAGTCCCGCATTCACCAGAAAACCTCTCTGGTTTTCATGGGCTATGCTAGGTCCAATTCGAACCGGTTCCCATGACCTAAAAGATACCCACTCTGTAATGTGACATGTACTGGCGAACCTTTCGCAAAGACGATCTTGCCGATTGCCTGGATATCCAGCCTGCATGCATCGGCGACGAATTGATCGGCGGGGAAGCGGCATTGGCTGTCTGGACCAAACTCCTGGAGAGCCCGGCATTTCAGGCCAGCGTCATTGAGTCCGAGGTGCCGATTCAGGGCTCTACGATTGTCGGTTGCGGCATGGGCGTATTCGTCGATCGCGGATTTACCGATCGGGAACTGTCCGCACCGAGTCCGGGATTGAATTCGCGCATCATCAGTCACGCCGCAGCCGGACAATCCGTTGTGCTGGACCGAGACGCGATCGCCGCTGGAAACGCAGAAATTGGGCTCGACTTCGTCAACCTGTACGGGACCTGGCGTGACGAGGTTCTCGATGACGCGCAACGCGCGGAAGCGCAGACGCAACTCGGGACGAGCTTCATCGAAAACCTGGCCGGATTTCGATTCAACAGGGTTCTCAAAGAAGCCATTGGACAACCGATCATCGAGCATGCGCGCGCAGCGGGCACCTATCGACAGGTTGCCGAGTTCCCGGAAACCGACAGCGCGTTGTTCGTCGTCGATGTGGAATCGGCCCGCCAGGCACCTTATTCCCTCGCCGCCAGCATGTATCGCTATCTGGCACCCGTGCTCCAACTGAGACCTGCCGAGCAGGAATTGCTCGCGGCCGCTCTCGACGGCAAGACCGACTCCGAGCTCAGCAGTGAGCTCGGAATCAGCGTCGAGGCTGTCAAGAAACGCTGGGTTTCGATTTATGCCAGGATCGAGACCTGTGCACCGGCCATCTTCGCGGGAGCCGGAGCCGACGGCACGGGCCGAGGACCGCAGAAGAGACATCGCGTCGTCGCCTACGCGCGCAAGCATCCGGCCGAGCTCAGGCCGTATCGCTGGTCCGACGAACGTTAGCTGCAGCCCGCCCGGCAACCGGGGACGCGCTCCCGGCCCGGCAGATCGGGACGGCCGCGCGGCCCAGCAATAGCTACGCCCGAGCCAGCTCGGAGCTCGACGCGCTTACCAGTCGACTGTTGCTCCCAGCCGCAATGACCTTCCGTGCCCGAAAAGCCGCTGCCCAAGAGGCACGTCGACTGCCGAAACCCGATTGATGCCATCCAGGTGATCCTGGTAGCGCTTATCGAAGACATTCGAAATTCCCGCCGAGAGCGCCCAACTCGTACCAAGCTCCCAGCGCGTCGACAGATTGACGATGCCGTACCCTGCGGAGCGTTGCTCGTCATTGAAGGC
>JASFSD010000089.1:0-8220 GCA_050114575.1 Gammaproteobacteria bacterium
CCGGTTTTCCGCTCGGTGCGGGCCAGAGCGTATTCCTCGCCGGTGTCCGGGTGCAGAAACACGGGAAAATCGCGACCGACCTGGCGAAAGCCGAGCGCCAGCATTGCGTCGGGCGTCGCCCCGACTACGACATAATCCTTTTCCGTGACGGGCAGGCCGAGCAGGCTGTCGCGCACGGCACCACCGACCTCGTAGACCTTCATGAATCGATCATACCGTAGCGTCCTGCATGCTAAGGTCTTTCGATGCGAATCGCGCTCGTGATCGGTGGCCTGATTGCTGGTGGCGTTCTGGTTTCGGCCTGCGCCAGCCTTCCTTACTACATGCAGGCCATCAGCGGCCAGGTCGGTCTGCTGCGACAGCGTGTGCCCATCGAGGAAGTCATCGTGGACCCGGCGTACGATCAGACGACGCGCGCGCAGCTCGAGGTCGTGCTCGATCTGCGCCGGTTCGCCGTCGACGAGTTCGCGCTGCCCGACAATGGCAGCTACACGACTTTCGTCGATCTCGGCCGAGATTTCGTCGTCTGGAACGTCGTCGCGGCAAACGAGTTTTCCGTTCTGCCTGAGACCTGGTGTTTTCCGGTAGCCGGCTGCGTTTCCTATCGCGGCTACTTCGATCGATCGCGTGCCGAGCGCTTCGCCGCGAAACTGAAGGAGCGGGGCCTGGACACGTTCACGGGCGGATCGAGAGCCTATTCGACTCTCGGCCATTTTTCCGACCCGGTGCTGAACACCATGCTGAACGGGGGTGACGTCGACGTTGCGGCCACGCTGTTTCACGAGCTCGCGCACCAGCGTCTCTACGTCAAAGACGACACCGAGCTCAGCGAGTCGTTTGCCACGGCGGTCGAGCAGCTCGCCGTCGAGAGCTGGCTCGAGCGCAGCAATCGGGCCGAGGCGCTCGATCGATATCGCAGCCGCCTGGCCCGGCAGCGCGATTTCGCGGATCTCGTCGCACGTCAGAGAGATCGTCTGGCCGCCGTTTTCGAGTCAGGCGACGATGCGGCGGGTATGCGCAGGGCGAAAGCCGAGGCGTTCGAGATCATGCGCGACGACTACGAGGCGCTGAAGTCGGATTGGGGAGGCAACGCCGATTACGACGGCTGGTTCGCAAGCGAACTGAACAATGCCAGCCTCGTCGCCGTGACGAGCTACCAACGTTGGGTTACGGGCTTGCGATCCCGGCTCGAAGCGCTCGGGCCGGAAGCCTTTTACGTCGAAATGGAAGCCCTCGTCGAGCGTGACCCGCCCGAGCGCACAGCGACGCTGGAGAGCTGGAACTCGAGCTCAGCGATGGCTGCCCTGGCGGATAATCGCTAGCTCGTCGCGGCTCTCCGTCAGATACGAGCGCACGATCGGCTGCATGCGCTTCGGTCGTATACCGAAGGCTGCAAACCCGTTCTCGCGGCAGACGCTGGCAACCGCCAGCGAGCGAAAGTTGTCCCGGCTGAACGGCTTACCGGGCAGCAGGTAATCGCCGACCCAGGCCTGGAATCGCCCCAGGGGGCCCGGAAGCCCGATGATCGCCCGGCGCAGCCCGAGCTCGGAGCAGAGCAAACGCAGAATCTGCTCGAGAGTGAAGACGTCCGGCCCGCAGAGCTCGAACGTCTTGCCGTACGTGTGGCTGTTGCCGATTGCGCGAACGAAGGCCTCGGCCACGTCACCGACGTAAACCGGCGCGAAGCGCGCGTCGAGGCGTGCCAGCGGTAGCACCGGCGTCGCGCGCAATATGCCGGCGAAACGATTACAGAACGAGTCCTCGGGTCCGAAAATGACCGATGGTCGAAAGATCGTGTATTTGATGCTCTCGCCCGCCCGGTTCTGGATGACCTGCTCGGCCATGCCCTTGGTCGATAGATAATGGCTCGGACCGCGCTCGGCATTCGCCTTCAGTGCGCTCATCTGCAGCAGCCGCCGTACGCCGACTTTGCGAGATGCCGCCATGAGCTTTTCCGCGAGCTCGACATGCGCGCGCCGGAAGCCGCTCCCATCGTGCCCGCGTTCGTTGAGTATGCCGATCAGATTGATGACCGTGTCCGCGCCGCGGAGCACGGATGCCAGTTGCTCGGGATCGTGCACATCGGCCTGGACGAGATCGAGCCCGGGAAGAATCAGCAGCTTGCGGGCCCGTTGCCGGTTTCTGGTCGGTATCCTGATCGCGTAACCCGCGCGTGCGAGCTTCGCGGCGATCGCTCGTCCGACGAACCCGGTGCCACCCAGGACACAAACCGTGCCCTTGCCTGCCGCCACAGCCATACGGGATCAGCGCAGCCGGATCAGGAAGTCGCGGCCGTCACGCCGAATCTGGACCAGGACCAGGCGAGCGTCATTCACCAATTGCCGCGCTTCAGCCAGTGTGCGCACTCGCTGACGGTTGATATAGGTAATGAGGTCGCCCTCGCGCAGGCCCTGAGCGGCCGCGACACTGTCCTCGGCCACCGAGACGACGGCCAGTCCATCAACGCCGCCCCGCTGGCTTTCAGCGAGCTCGATACCCTCGAAAATGGGCTCGGCGCCTGTAGCCCCGCCGATCAGCGCCGCGTCTTCGCGCTCGCCGAGCACCGCGCTCAAACGCAAACGGCGATTATCGCGCACGACCTCCACCTCGACACCGTCGCCCGGCCGCATCAGGCCGATCATGTTTCTGAGCTCGTTGCCGTTTTCGATCGCTGCGCCGTCGAGTCCGACGATGACGTCATTGACTTCGATGCCGGCGGCTTCTGCCCCCGATCCGGGGTTTACCTCAGTGACCAGGGCGCCGGACGACAGTGACAGGCCCTGAGCTTCGGCAAGCTCCGGAGTCACATCCATCATTCTGACGCCGAGCAGGCCGCGGCGGACCTGGCCGAACTCGATCAGCTGCTCCATCACGGAAACGGCCATCGTGGCCGGTATCGCGAGCCCTATGCCGACATTGCCGCCGGTCTGCGAGATGATCGCCGAGTTGATGCCGACGAGCTCACCGCGCAGATTGACGAGCGCGCCGCCGGAGTTGCCGACATTAATCGACGCGTCGGTCTGAATAAAGTCTTCGTACACGTCCGCGTTGCCGTCGCGATTGAGGCCCCGGCGCCCGAGTGCGCTGACGATCCCCGCCGTCACGGTGTTGGCGAGCCCGAGCGGGTTGCCGATGGCGACGACGTAGTCTCCGACTTTGAGGTCGTACGGATCGGGAAATGGGATCTCGGTCAGGTCACTGCCGTCGATCTTGAGCACCGCGAGATCGGATGCCGCATCGGATCCGATCACCGTCGCGACGAACTCCCGGTTGTCTGCCAGCATCACGGTAATCTCGTCGGCATTATTGACGACGTGATGATTCGTCAGCACATAGCCTTCGTCCGCATCGACGATGACGCCGGATCCGACAGCTTCGAATTCTCGCTCCCTGCCGGGCTCGAGCCCGAAGAAGCGCTCGAGCAGCGGGTCGTCCGTGAACGGGTTGCGCTGAACGACCGTGCCCTTGATCGATATGTTGACGACGCTGTCCGCTACCTGTTCGACCAGAGGCGCGAGGCTCGGCAACGGTTCGACTGCGCGGTTCTGTGCCGAGGCGATAGAAACGCCGACGAGGAGCAGCGCAAGACCGAATCGACTGATCCCATTTCTCATCATGGTTCACCGACGCCCTCTGGGCGAAGCTCGAGAGAGGACGTCTATTCTAGTTCGCCGTGACCTCGATCCGATAGGGGACGGCTTCCTCGGCCTTGGGAATCGAGATCGTCAACACGCCGTTGCGGTAGTCGGCCTCGAAACCGTCCTTCGCAGCGGTTTCCGGCAATCGGAAGCAACGTTCGAAATGGCCGTGGGGCCGCTCGGCCCGCTGAACCGCCGCGCCTTCTGCCATCGGCGCCGGCTCCCGGTTGCCGCTGACGGTCAGCAAATCCGCGTCGATCGTGATCTCGATGGCCGCGGGATCAACGCCTGGAACGTCGGCGAGCACGACGAAGCGCTCGGCTTCTTCGCGGATATCGACGCCCGGCACGAACGCATCGCGGGGGCTTCGGCGATCGACTCGAATCGCCCGGTCCACGCCGCGTCTCAGGCTCGACATCAATTCCCAGGGATCTTGATGATTCAGCTGCATTTTCGGTCTCCTCAAGGTGGCTTGGATGCTCTGTTGGAGACCGATTTGAGGGCGGGTCGAGGTTGTTTCAAGGGCGCCGAAACGCGGGCTCAGCGCGGCCCTGCTGTGATCAAACTGGGGATAAGCTGGGCAAATCCTAAGCACAAGATATAGTGCTGTGTTTCAGAGATAAGAAATTTTGCCGATAGACTCGATTATTCCATGTCAGTTCTAGGTAGAAATCATAAGTTGTTGTTTTAATTAAATAAATAGAGTGTCACGAAATCGTCAAAAAGTCTTGACATGAGCGGCGTGGAATCCTAATCTACTGGTTCGCGGCACAACATCTTGTGTCACGTGAATTAAGCAGATATGCGTTTTGCGCGAGTTGGCTGTGTCAACTCCAGGGGGGAGTTTCGCTCGATTTTCGGGGTCGCCGAGCAGCAGAAATACGCGATGACTCAGGGGGATGACGGCAACGCGATCGCATTGCCGAAGGATTGAGTTCTGAATATGAATACAGCAGTCGAAGTCGCCTCGTCGGGCGTCGCCGATATCGAATTCCAGGATGCATCGCTCGATATCTGGGATACCAAGTACCGGCTCAAGACCAAAGCCGGCGAGCCCGTGGATCAGGATATCCAGAGCACCTACGAGCGCGTTGCCCGGTCGCTGGCCGCCGTCGAGGCGCCGGATGACCGCGAGCACTGGTACGAGCGATTCGTCTGGGCGTTGCAGCGCGGCGCGATTCCCGCGGGGCGAATCATGTCGAATGCCGGTGCCGAGCTGCACAAGCCGGCGACATCGACCATCAATTGCACCGTGTCCGGGACGATTCACGATTCGATGCACGACATTCTCGACAAGGTGCACGAGGCCGGATTGACGCTCAAGGCCGGCTGTGGAATCGGCTACGAGTTCTCGACGCTCCGACCGAAGGGCGCCTATGTCTCGGGTGCCGGTGCCCACACATCCGGTCCGCTGTCATTCATGGATATCTACGACAAGATGTGTTTCACCGTGTCTTCGGCCGGCGGCCGCCGCGGTGCGCAGATGGGCACGTTCGACATCGGCCATCCCGATGTCATGGATTTCATTCGCGCCAAGCGGGAAGACGGACGCCTGCGGCAGTTCAATCTATCGTTGCTCATAACAGACGAGTTCATGCGGGCTGTTCGCGACGACGAGCAGTGGCAACTGGCGTTCCCGGTGTCGGAGAAGGAGGTAGTCGAAGACGGCATCGATCTCGGCAACCCCGAGGTCATCGTCTGGCGTGAGTGGCCGGTCGGTCGTGGATATGTGACCGACGATGCCGGCCTGGTGGCGTGCAAGATTTTTCGCATCCTGCCGGCCCGCAGGATGTGGGACTTGATCATGTCATCGACCTTCGATTTCGCCGAGCCCGGGTTCGTGCTCATCGATCGGGTCAATGAGATGAACAACAACTGGTGGTGCGAGAACATCCGGGCAACCAATCCCTGTGGTGAGCAGCCGCTGCCGGCCTATGGTGCCTGTCTCCTGGGGTCGATCAATCTCACCAAATTCGTCCGCGAGCCGTTCACCGATAACGCGCACTTCGATTGGGACGAGTTCAGGGCCGTGGTCAAGGTATTCACGCGCATGCTCGACAACGTCGTCGACATCAACGGCTTGCCGCTCGGCAAGCAGCGGGACGAGATCGAGCGCAAGCGGCGGCACGGCATGGGTTTCCTGGGCCTGGGCTCGGCTGTGACGCTGCTCGGTATGCGTTACGGGTCACAGGAATCGGTTGAGTTCACCGAGCGCGTCTCGCGCGAGCTGGCCTTGGCCGGCTGGCAGACGGGCCTGGAGCTGGCCAGGGAAAAGGGTGCAGCGCCGATTCTCGACGAGGAGTTCGAGGTCACCGAAGAGATGCTGCGCAAGCGGCCCGAGATGGCTGCCGACGGCTGGAAGGTCGGCGGTAGAATCACCGGTCGCCAGCTGCATGCGAAATACAGCCGCTACATGCAGCGCCTGGCCGAGGTCGCGCCGGAGCTCGTCAGCAATATCGAGAAGTACGGCGCGCGTTTCACGCACCACAGCTCCATTGCGCCCACGGGCACGATCTCGCTGTCACTGGCCAACAATGCCAGCAACGGCATCGAGCCGTCGTTCGCGCATCACTATTACCGCAACGTCATACGCGAAGGTAAGAAGAGCAAGGAGAAGGTCGACGTATTCTCGTTCGAGCTGTTGGCCTATCGGCAGCTCGTCAATCGTAACGCCATGCCGGATTCCGACGAGGCGGGCAAAGAGCTGCCGGACTACTTTCTGAGCTCCGAGGACATTACGCCGAAGGAGCATGTGGACATTCAGGCAGCGGCGCAAACCTGGATCGACTCTTCGATCTCGAAGACGGCCAATGTGCCGACGGATTTCGATTACGAGGACTTCAAGGACATCTACCTCTACGCCCACGAGAAGGGACTGAAGGGGTGCACGACGTTTCGCTTCAACCCCGAGGCGTTCCAGGGCGTGCTGGTCAAAGAAAAGGATCTCAAGAGCACGACGTATGAGTTCACCCTCGATGACGGCTCGGTGGTTCAGCTCAAGGGGGATGAGGAAATCGAATACGACGGCGAGATACATACCGCCGCCAATCTCTACGATGCCCTGAAAGAGGGTTACTACGGAAAGTTCTAGTGGAGCAGGAAGTGTCCCGGACAAGAATCGAAAACAGAATCGTAGGTTACGCAGTCGCCGGCGCAGGCCAGGGGCGCAAAGGCGAACCACAAGTGGCCTCGGAAAGCGGCGATCAGAAAGTCATTCGTATGCATGAGCGGCTCGAGCGCCCCGAGGTGCTTATCGGCTCGACTTACAAAGTGAAGACACCGGTGTCGGATCACGCGATGTACGTGACGATCAACGACATCGTCCTCAATGAAGGCACCGAGCATGAGCAACGGCGGCCGTTCGAGATTTTCATCAACTCGAAGAATCTCGATCACTATCAGTGGATCGTCGCTCTGACGCGGATCATGTCGGCCGTGTTCCGAAAAGGCGGTGACGTGACGTTTCTGGTGGACGAGCTGAAGGCGGTTTTCGACCCGCGCGGCGGCTATTGGCAGCCGGGCGGCAAGTTCATGCCATCGATCATCGCCGAGCTCGGGCATATCGTCGAGAAGCACCTGACCGAGATCGGCCTGCTCAAAGATGTCGGCCTCGACATTCAGCAGCAGGAATTCATCGAGGCGAAGCGCGCTGAGATCGAGGCGCAGAGCAAGCAGAGGGATGCTTTTGCCGAACACAGTTTTCCGGAGGGCGCACAGCTTTGCAGCAAGTGCAACACGGCAGCGGCCGTGATGCTGGACGGCTGTATGACCTGTCTGAATTGCGGGTACTCCAAGTGTGGCTGAACTGACCTGAATCGGGCGCCGCTCGGGCATTCGGCGCCAACCGATCCGCCGTTGGTCCGCCTCTCGAATTCGTTCGGGGGCGGGCCTTTTTTTTTGCCTATCCGGGTACAATCCGCCAGGTCTGAAGCCGCGACCGAAAGTACTGCACTTGAGCCTGAGTGTTCCTGATTTCTCGTCGATACACCTCCTCGTTGCCGGGGATGCAATGCTCGACGAGTACTGGTTTGGCGACACGGCGAGGATTTCGCCGGAAGCGCCTGTGCCCGTCGTCCAGGCGATGTCCCGCGAGCAGAGGGCCGGAGGTGCGGCGAACGTCGCCGTCAATCTGGCGGCTCTCGGCGCACGGGCCAACTTCATCGGGGTGGTCGGTGACGACGCTGCTGGAGCCGCGCTGGGCGATCTGCTCAGCGCCGAGCATGTCGAGCACACACTGCTTCGCGGGGCATCGGTGCCGACCATTCACAAGCTTCGAGTGCTGGCCCGCAATCAACAGTTGATTCGGCTCGACGCCGAGCGCGATCTGACGGAGGCCGGCGGCGAGGTGACTCGCGCCGTTGCCGACGCCGCCGGTCAGGGCCAGTTCGTCGTGCTCTCCGATTACGGCAAGGGCACGCTGGCTGACGTCGAGGAGCTGATAACACGCCTGGCGGACAAGGGTTGTCGAGTCCTGGTCGACCCCAAGGGACTCGACTTCGGCCGCTATCGGCATTGCTTCTGTCTGACGCCGAATCAGTCCGAGTTTGCGGCCGTGGTCGGTCGTTGGGACAGCGAGGCCGAG
>JASFSD010000090.1:0-8179 GCA_050114575.1 Gammaproteobacteria bacterium
GGGCGTTCTGGTGCGGATAACCCGGGCACCCGAGGTGGACGAGGCGGGCCGGGAGGCCGACGGCAGTCGGCCCGCAGGCTGACGGACTCAGACGAACGTCGGCGCGGCCCTGGAACGACCCTCGCAGCGAGCGTAGAGCGCCGCTTCGGCACGCGCCATCAGCCCGTCGACATCGTCGCTGGCCGGGTCCGCAGGAACGGTAACACCCCGGACGACGACGTAGCGGCCGAGCTGGCCGCGCGGATTGTGCAGGCCGAGGTTGCGCGACTTGCGTTCGACCTGAGCAACCAGACCGAGAACCTCTTCCCTGTCCTGGCCGGTCACCGATACCGCCAGTGTCGCAGCGCCGACGCGCGCGCTCAGATCCGAAGCCCGGCGGAATGTTCCGGCAATCTGGGCTCCGATCATGCGGACGCATGAATCTCCAGCCGCAGCGCCGAAGGTCTGCCGATAGATCTCGAGCTCCGGGATCGAAAACAACATCAGCTGCAGCGGGAGTCCGCCGCGCCGTGCGATCGCGAGCTCCCGCTTCAAGAGCAGCCGGAATTCCGTGTTCGAAAGAAGCCCCGTGACCGGGTCCGTCCGCTCCAGGCTTGCCAGCGATTGCATCGCCTGGCCCACCGAATCGGGGCGGCCCGACGCGTCGTAGGCCTTGACGGCATGCTCCACGAGCATGAACGAGCCCTTCGCCTTCTGCGACTCGAGCGGGATCAGCTTCAGATCGGCAGCCCAGATCTCGCCGTCGCGACCGAAGAAAGGGAAATCCAGTGAGCCGGCCTCGCCGGACTCCACCATCCGCGTCAGCGTGACGAACTCAGGCGCCGCCGCGTCCGTGGCCGCGTACTCGAGCCACGCTGTGCCCTCGAGTTCGCTGGCCGTAAAGCCCGATAGCTCCTCATAGGCTCTGTTCGCGAAAACGATCCGGAATTCCGATCGGGAGACGTCGACGACCAGGACGGCCTGCGAACTGTGCGAGACAATTTCGCGAAAGAGTTCGTTGGTCAAACGTCCCACGTGGCAGCGATCTCTGACAGATTATGGAATCTTGGCTCAGTCGGAGGACCGCGTCGGTGACATCGATCACAAACTGCCCGAGCTGGCCGGCATCAATCGTTATCGACAGCGTAGAGAGCCGGCAATCCGCGCCACCGGCCGTCGAAGTCCATGCCGCAGCCGAACAGGAACTGATCGGGCGCATCGACGCCGACGTAGTCGACGGCCGGACGATTGATCTTCGGATCGACGGATTTGCGGACCAGGACGGCAGTGCTGACACCTGCGGTCTGCATCCGCCGGAGCTCGTGCTCGACTGCGTGCAGAGTGATTCCCCGGTCGAGCACATCGTCGACCAGGAGCACGTGGCGTCCGGCAAGCTCCAGACAGGGTCGCGCATACCAGTGGGGCTCACCTTCGCTGTGGGGCCAGTACCGGGCGACACGGACCGTGTCCATCTCGTAGGCGAAGCGGAATTCCTCGCACAACCGGAACGCCGTGAAAGCCCCGCCCATCATGATCGGCATGACGATCGGATTGCTGTCGCTCAAATCCGCCGCAATCTCGGCGGCCATGCGACGGATGGCGGCAGCCACCTCGTCGGCCGAAAAGACCTGGCGGGCACCTGCCGGCAAATCGATGTCACGCGGATCCCTCATCGGCTTATTCAACCTTCGAGCTCGAGGGCCGGCGCTTCGAGCAGTCCTTCGATGGAATGCCTGGCCTCGGACCAGCGCTTCGACTGCCGGAGCGTATCGAAATCTGCAACCGATCGACGACCATGCAGGCGTGTCAGCCTGAGCTGCGCCACGGGATCGCTGTAACCGCTCAGACTTTCGATCACTGCGCCCGTGTCCTCGGGGCAATTGCAGAGCAGAACGAGATCGCAGCCGGCCTCGAGCGAACGCAGCACACGCTCGGCCGGTGAACCATACTCTCCAACACCGGCCATGCTCATGTCGTCCGAGATCACGGCCCCGGAGTATCGCAGGCGTCCTCGAAGCTCGGTCGTTATCCACCACCGCGAGAGACTGGCCGGAAGCTCGTCGAGCAGCGGAAACGAGACGTGACCGACCATGATCGAGTGCAGGCCCGAGGCCATGAGGCGGCGATACGGCAGGATGTCGTCGAACAGGACGGGGTGATCGCGGCGGTCCACGGCAACGTGCGTGTGTGAGTCCGCATGCGCGCCGGCATGGCTCGGGAAGTGCTTGGCCGTCGGCACCATGCCTGCGGCAACCATGCCGTCGACGAACGCATCCGCGAGCTCGGCGACGACCTCGGCTTCGGCATGAATCGCCCTGTCGCCGATGACCTCGGCGAGACCGAGATCCAGATCGACTACCGGCGCGAAACTCATGTCGACTCCGACGGCCAGAAGCTCGGCCGCCATGAGCCAGCCGAAGTCGACGGCCGACTTTCGCGCCCGCCGCGGATCGATGTCGTAGCAATGTCCGAGGGCCCGCATCGGCGGCAGCACCGTGAACGGCTCACGGAATCGCTGTACGCGCCCTCCCTCCTGATCCACGGCGACGAGCAAGGGCGGCGATCTCAGCGCATGAATCTCGCCGGCCATTGCCGTCAGCTGCTCGAGATCGGCGAAATTCCGGCTGAACAGGATCGCGCCGCCGACTGCCGGTGACTTCAGCCAGTCGCGCTCCTCGGCGGCGAGCTCCGTCCCCTCGAGGCTGATCATCAATGGACCGAGGGACACGCCCTTACCTCAACCGATCGTCACGACAGCGCCCGGGCTGACGTGCTCGAAGAGCTCGATGATGTCGTCGTTGCGCATTCTGATGCATCCGATGGAACCCGGCGTGCCACACGGCTCCGAGTCCGGCATTCCGTGAATATATATGTAGCGGCGCATGGTATCGACGTCCCCGAGCCGATTCAGCCCTGGCTCGAGCCCGGACAGCCACAGGATTCGCGTCAGAATCCAGTCGCGCTCCGGGTGCGCGCGGGCGAGCGCCTCGCTGTAGATCTCTCCGGTCGGGCGACGGCCGACGAACACGGCGCCCGCCGGTTGACCGGCCCCGATTTTGGCGCGGACCTGGTGCCGTCCTCGAGGCGTCCGGTAACTGTCGCGACGCTCTCCGAGCCCGAACTTCGACGTCGAAACCGGGTACGAGCGCGTCACTCCGGTCGCATCGAGATGCGACAGCCGCTGTCGGGCCACGTCGACGGTAATCATCGACTCATGCGCCGCGATCGAAGACGGCAATCGCTTCGACGTGGTGGGTGTTCGGAAACATGTCGAGCGCCCGAACCGAAACCAGCCGGTACCCGCGTCGCGCGACGAGCTCACCGGCATCTCGTGCCAGAGTGCCGGGATGGCAGGATACATAAACGATTCGGCGCGGCCGCATAGAATCCATGGCGGCGACGGCCGCCTCTGCCCCGGCGCGGGCAGGATCGAGAAACACGAGATCGAACTCGTCGCGAAAGAACGGCCAGTCGGTCTGCTCGAGATCCGCGGTGAGAAACTGCGCATTGTCGATCGCGTTGACTGCGGCATTGCGCGCGGCACGGGCAACGAGCGGAGCCGCGCCCTCGACGCCGGTCACCTCGCGGGCTCGGCGCGCGAGCGGCAGGCTGAAATTCCCGAGCCCGCAGTAAAGATCGAGCACTTTGTCGCCCGGAGAAACTTCGGCGGCCTCGACCGCAGCCTCGACCATGGCCTGATTGATCTCGGCATTGATCTGGATGAAATCGCCTGGCTCGAACTCGATTCGAATTCCATGGGCTTTGAGCGTATAGGCGAGCTGCCGCCGCGATTCGGTGATCGGCTTGACCGTATCTGGTCCGCCGGTCTGCAGGTAAATGTCGGCGCCGAGCTCGTCTCCGAGCGCCGCGAACGTATCGATATCCTCTGCTCCCGGCGGGTCCAGCACGCGCAGGATAATCGCCCCGGCATCGTCGCCAACCGCAATTTCGGCCTGCGGGATTCTGCGCTTGAGCGGCGAAGACGCGAGTGCTGCGCCCAGCAGCGCCGGCAACTGATCCATCGGACGAACGAGATTCCGGCAGGCCAGCATGTCGGTAATAAACGGTGCCGAACGCTCACGAAACCCGACCAGAACACGGCCCTTGCCCTCGACGTACTTGATACCGAGACGCGCCCGCCGACGGTAGTGCCAGTGTGCGCCCGTGATCGCGAGCTCGAAGGCCGGCGGCTCGAGTCCACCGATGCGGCGCAGCGCCTCGCGCAGCACGCCTTCCTTGAACTCGATCTGAGCCGTGTAATCGAGATGCTGCAACGCACAGCCGCCGCAGACGCCGAAATAGGGGCACAGCGGCTCGACTCTCGAAGGCGCAGGCTCGACGACCTCGACCAGCTCGGCGTCCTGGTACCGACGCCTGCGCTTGTTGCGAACCTTGAGCAGCACACGCTCTTGCGGCAACGCGCCCGGCACGAAAATCCGCCGTCCACCCACGTCACTGACACCGCGGCCGTCGTGGCTCAGATCGATGATCTCGGCGGCGACCGTTTCGTCGGAGCCCTCAGCTCGAGTCGCCATCGGCCTGCCAGGCGGCACTGAACTCCTTCCAATGCGGCTCGTCTGCACGTTCGATCTTGTCGCGCACGCGCGCGACCTCCTGATCGTAGCGGGCGCTGTCGAGTACGCCGCGCATCAGCTCGAACCGTAGGTAGATCAGATACGTGTTGACGGCATCGGTCTCACAATAGCGCCGAATCTCTTCGTACCTGCCGTCGCGATAATAGTCCCAGACATCCGCCCCGCTCATCCCGAGCTTTCCCGGCAGTCCGAGCAGCAGTGCCGTGTGCTGAAGCGACGCGCGGCCACCGAACTGGAAGCCCGACAGCACGTCCATGAGATCGATGTGCCGCCAGTGGAAGCGGCTCAGATAGTTGTTGTACCGATAGTCTCGATCGGAATCGCCGATCTCCCAGTAGCGGGCGGCCGTGACACCGTGCAGTAGAGCCCGGTAATGCAGCACCGGCAGATCGAAACCGGCTCCGTTCCACGAAACCAGATCCGGGCTCCGCCGCTCGAGACCGTCGAAAAACCGCTGCACGATCTCGCGCTCGTCACCCTGCTCGCGCCCGAGGCTGAAAATATGCAGGCCGTCCGCGTCACGCAGCACGGCGGAGATGACGACGACACGATGCTGCGGCAGCGGGAGAAAGTCCGTTTGCCGTGCCTGCATCTGCTTGAACCGCATGACTTTGGCAACGGTCTCGTCGTCGAGGTCACCGAGATCGTAGAGCTTGCGGCCGAAGTTCGTATCCGGAATGGTCTCGATGTCGAAGCAAAGGACATTCATCGATTTTGGGCTCCGGCGTTGCTGCGCAGCAGAACGGCCACGGAAACGATCAGGCCTGCTTCATCCGTCAAAGTCAGAAAGCCCTCCCCCACGCCGAGCCGCTCGCACAACTCGCGACCGCGTGCCGAATAAATGACTTGAGGCTGGCCGAGCTCGTTCGGCACCGAGCCAACGTCGCGCACCCAGATACCGTTGCTGAAGCCCGTGCCCAGTGCTTTGGCGATCGCCTCCTTGGCCGCGAATCGCATCCCAAGGAATCGGGTCCTGTTCTTGGACTTCTCGAACAGCGCCAATTCTTCGTCGAGCAGAAGCCTTTCGGCGAAACGGTCGCCGTAGCGCTCGTAGACGCTCTCGACACGCTCGAGCTCGAGAATATCCGTCCCGATGCCGAAAATCATGCGCCCCTTGCATCCTGCATCAGCGTCTTCATTCGCGCCACGGCCGGCCCGAGGCCGTCGAAGACGGCCTGGGCAATGATGGCGTGACCGATATTGAGCTCGACGATTTCTGCAATGGCGGCGATCGGCTCGACGTTGTGATAGTGGAGCCCGTGCCCGGCATGCACGGTGAGCCCGAGCGCTGCCGCATGCTGACTCGCTTTGCGGATACGCTCGAGCTCCGCCGCCTGGTGGTCGCGCGTCGGGGCATCGGCATAGGTGCCGGTGTGCAGCTCGACCACATGCGCGCCCGCAGCAGCGCTCGCGTCGATCTGGGCCGGCTCCGGGTCGATGAAGAGCGAGACCCGAATGTCGCACTCGGCGAGGCGCGCGCATGCCGCGGCGATGAGCTTCTTTTGCCCGGCGACGTCGAGACCGCCCTCGGTCGTCAGCTCCTCGCGACGCTCGGGGACCAGACAGCAATCGGCCGGACCGACGTCGAGCGCCATGTCGAGCATCGCGTCGGTGGCCGCCATTTCGAGATTGACCCGGGTCAGGAGGCTTTGCTGCATCAGCCTGAGATCACGCTCCTGAATATGCCTGCGGTCCTCGCGCAAATGGATCGTAATGCTGTCGGCGCCAGCCTGCTCGGCGATCAGCGCCGCAGCGAGAGGATCCGGATAGCGCGTCAGCCGCGCCTGCCGCAGCGTCGCCACGTGATCGACATTGACCCCGAGGTATATCGGTGCGGTCATCGTCAGCGGGCCAGCCTGAGATCGACGATCTCGCGCATGACCTGACGCGTGCGCAGCGGGCGGCCGCCGAGATGAAAGTCGAGTATCCGGGCCAGGAGCCGCTTCGCCGCCGCGAGACTGCGCGAGTCGTCCAGACGGTGCTCACGCAATGAAATCAGATCACCGCCGCTGAACGTTTCCACTACCTGGTTCTCCGTTGACACCGTCACTCCGCCTTCATGCTCGAACACGTATTCGCAATCGGGCTCGATTGGCTCACCGGTACGAAAATCCTGCTCCAGGTCGACTCGATAGCCGAGCTCGTCGAGCAGATCCAGCTCGAACAACCTGAGCGTACGAGCCACATTTTGATCCTCGGCCAGCCGGCCGAGGCAGTTACTATAACAGCTCAAAATGCTCTCGTTCTGATCGCCGGCGGGTAACAAACGAAGCAACAGCTCGTTCAGATAGAACGCAGCCAGAAGCGCATCGCCCTCGACTTCGTGTGCATCGGACTCGGGCTCGGCGGCCGTCAACCGGCCGAGCTCACCACGCCTGACCCAGGAAACGCGGACCGGGCGAAACGGCTGCAGGACGGCGGTCAGACCTCCGCCAGGCCGCCGCGCCCCCTGGGCGACGAGGCCGACACGACCGTGGTTACGCGTCAGGCAATCTACGATGAGGCTCGTGTTGCGATACGGACGCTGATGCAACACATAGGCAGTCTCCAGCAGCACCTCCTCGCGCTCACTCACAACGGTTGCTCTCTCACGGCGAGCTCTCGCTCGCAGCGAGCAACGATTCGTAGCGAGCCCTCACTCACCGCGAGTCGAACCCCAGGCGCTTGAGCTCCTCCGCGTTGTCCGACCAGTGCTCGCGCACCTTGACCCAGAGTTTAAGGTGCACGCGCTCGCCGAACATCCGGTTGAGCTCGAGCCGGGCATTGCGGCCGATACGCTTCAGAACACTTCCTTCCTTGCCGATGACGATCGCTTTCTGGCTCTCCCGCTCGATCCAGATCAGCGCTTCGATCCGGCGCCGGCCGTCCTCATCGATTTCCATGGCTTCGATCTGTACGGCGAGACCGTAGGGTATCTCCTGATGCAGCTCGCTCATCAGCTTCTCGCGGATGATCTCGGCCGCGCGAAACGTCTCGCTCTTGTCGGTCTTGAAGTCCTCCGGGTAGAGCGGCGGCCCCTCCGGCAGACAGCGCATGATGGCGCCCTCGAGCGACTTCAGATTCTGGCCTGTGCGCGCACTGACCGGCACGAACTCATCGAAGGCATACTGCTTGAGCGCCTCGATGCGCGGCAGCAACGGGTCCTTGGACTTGAGCCGGTCGATTTTGTTGATAACGAGTATGGCTGGCTGATTCGTGCCTGTGATCTCTCGGATCAGCTCGGCGTCTTCGTCCACCGGCCGCGTCGCATCGGTCACCAGAACCAGAACGTCCGCATCCTCGCGCGTCTGCTTCAGGCTCCTGGCCATCAGACGATGCAGCACCCGGCCCGAGCGCCGGGAATAACCGGGCGTGTCGATGAACACGGCCTGACCCGAAGGCCGATTCAGCACGCCCAGGATCCGATTCCGCGTAGTATGCGGTTTCGCCGTGACGATGCTGAGCTTCTCGCCCACCAGCGCATTCAATAGCGTGGACTTGCCTACGTTAGGCCGCCCGAGCAGGGCGACGTGCCCGCTTCTGAATCCCTTATCCGTCCCCACTCTTGAGCTCGATCAACATCGCCTCGGCAGCTGCCTGTTCGGCCCGGCGGCGGCTGGACCCAC
>JASFSD010000091.1:0-8114 GCA_050114575.1 Gammaproteobacteria bacterium
CCCAGAGCGAAAGCCCGGCGTAGCCTCGCTCGACTGATCGGTCGAGGTTATCCCAATGATTCAATAACCTATGATCTATTCTTGGCGAAGATTCGAGATCGATGCGGTCAGGGTCACCGCCGCTTGCCAGATAGCGGAGCAAGGCAAACACACCGTAGAGCTGAGCCACTTCGCTGTTGCCGGCAATGACTATGACGGCGCCCCTTCCGTTCCGCCGCGACGCGACGTGATAGGCATCGGCACTGTCGGCTTCGACACCGATGCGCAGGCCTCGTTCGCCCAGGGAATCCGGTGTACCTAGAACAACGGAGCCGTCCGCGAGGTCGTTCCCGTCCGGCTCGAACTCGACCTGCTCGATTGGCCGGCCGAGCAAACTGCCCAACCCGAGCTCAAGCTCATCGAGCGCGGCATCGAGCGTGGGCGACGATTGTGCCGGCCGTTCGATGAATCGAAAGTGCTCGGCTGCCAGCGTGCCCGTCTCTTCGGGCAGCTCGGCATAGCGGAGCCAGAGACGGTAACCGTCCTCGGCCGCCGCCGTCGCAGCGACGGCAGCCAGGCCGACAGCGGCGAGAAGCAGCGCAAGAGGCCGCTCGACCCTCCGGGCGCCGAGCATGCTACTCGCGCGGCTCGATCCTGAGCACCGCGCCTCGATTCTCCGCGGTCAGCACGTAGAGCAGACCGTCCGGACCTTCGCGAACGTCGCGAATCCGCTGCTTCAATTCCATGAGCAGCGGCTCGCGGCGGATCTCTTCCCAGTTCTCGTTGAACTGAATTCGCTCGACATGACCTGTGCGCGGCGTTTCGCCCCAGCGCAGGCCGCCGACGAAGGCGTTTCTCTCCCAGCCCTCGAAGACCCGTCCGGAATAAAATGTCATGCCCGTGACGGCGATTGAGGGGACCCAGACGATAACGGGCTGCACAGTGCCTTCGAGATAGGTGCTCTCGGACACCAGGGGCCCCGGATAAGTCCTGCCGTGGCTGACATAGGGCCAGCCGTAATTGGCTCCGGCCTCGAGAATGTTGATTTCGTCCCCGCCGTTCGGGCCCTGCTCGGTAACCCAAAGCTCGTCGGTCCAGGGGTTCAGCGTCATCGAATGACCATTACGATGACCGGTCGTGTAGATCGCGGGCAACCAGCCCGGCGCATCGACGAAGGGATTGTCGTCGGGAATCCGGCCGTCGTCGTGGAGGCGAATCGTTTTACCGGCATAGTCGTCGGGCCTCTGAGAGCGCAGCACGTCTTCCCCGGTGCCCGGCGCGCTGATAGACATATGCAGCATGCCGTCGGCTGCGAAGCCGATACGCGACGACTCGGTGCCCGTGGCGCCCGACTCGAAGATGACCTCGAAATCGTCGAGGGCGGAACCGGTCCAGACGCCCCGACCGAGCACGGTCTCACCGAAGTTGTCGTCAACCGGGCGGTGATAGGAGAGATAAACGAAGCGGTTGCGCTCGAAGTCTGGATGCAGCACGACATCCATGAGTCCCTGCAATCCGCCGGAACGCACTTCCGGCACGCCGGCAATGGGCTCCGGATCGAGCACGCCGTCACGGATGATTCTCAGGCTGCCGCCGCGCTCCGTCACGAGCATCGACCCATCGGGCAGAAAGGCGATCGACCAGGGCTGGCGCAGCCCCCGGGCCACGACCGTCACCTGAAGCTCACGGTGCTCGGGGACGGCGGACTCGATGAGAAACGGGCCTTCACCGAGATCCGGAGCAGACCACTGTATTCCGGGCGGAATTCTCGACGTCGTCGCCGGAATGCTGTCCGCGTCGAGTGGAGGCAGGCCGGCAGGCTGCCCGCAGGCCGCCGTAAACATGAACGCCGCAGCGCAAAGCACGAGGCTTCGAGTGATTGGTTTTGGTCCGGATGATTGCATGATCTTCTTGCCCCTCATTACAGGCTTCGGCTGAGTCTCGAGACAGGCTTCGGCCACGGCTGAAAACACTAGTGTAACTCTCACAACAGCCCGCGCTCAGCCCGCGAGCTCGAGATGAAATCGCGGATCGTATGGTTGTCCTCGTGACAGGCGTATTCGTAGAATCGGTATTCCGGATCGCGCTTCCAGGGATAGGCTGCCTTCCACGGCCCGGTCAGCACGACCGGATCTTCGACCGAGATCTCGTAATCGATCGAATCTTCGCCCGTGAGCGTCAATCGCTCGACGATCCGAAGCTCGGAGCTCGTCGGAATCGGCTTGGACCCCGGCCCGACGATGATCATCGGCGACTCGGCGTTGAAATTGGTCGTCTCGATGACGAGCGTATCGCCTTCCCAACGACCTCTGGACTCACCGAGCCACTGCGTGATGGCAGGATCGAGTGACGGCCGGCCATCCACCGGAATGATCCGCGTCTCGTGCACGATCTCCAGCCGGATAATGACGTATCCCGGTGATTGTCTGATCTCGATGCCGCTGTTGTACATGAAGGTAAACATCGAGGCCGGCAGGCCGCGCGTAATGCAGCGATCGAGCGCATTGAAGTCGGCCAGAGTGTCGAAGGGGATATCGGACCAGCTGCTTCGCATTTGCGCCGACCGGCGTTCACCCTCGGCGGTCAAGCCCGGAATGCGCCCGTTCGCGGGCTCGACGATCAGCGACGCCAGCCGATTGGGCTCACCCATCTCCGACCAGTGCCCCATGCCGATCTCGCCGCCGGCAATTTCGTTGTCGTAGCGCGCATTGAGCCCGGCGAGCCGTTCGACCCGCTCCGCGTATTCCTCATCGGTCAGCAGACGCCTTTCGCCGAAAGACTCCGGTCGCTGCAGCGGCGTGCCGTTGAGATAGGTCATGGGCCACATCCCCTGCAAATCGGGATCGCCCCACTCCGTACGCAATGGCGACTGGCTCGAAACCGCCTGCGGGTCGCCCGGGCTGCCGGCTCCGCATCCTTGAAGCAGAGCTGCCCCGGCCGCCAGGAACAGAACCGCGCGCATTTGCTGCATAGGAATCCCCCTCTTGGCCGCCGCTGCGTGC
This sequence comes from Gammaproteobacteria bacterium, assembly GCA_050114575.1. Taxonomy (GTDB): domain Bacteria; phylum Pseudomonadota; class Gammaproteobacteria; order Steroidobacterales; family Rariloculaceae; genus DATCZB01. Next base: position 2,982 of record JASFSD010000091.1, read on the forward strand.
GATCGCTCTCGGTCTGCACACGACCCCGCCCGTCTGCGAGCCATACTCCTCGGTCGCCGCGGCCGAAAGAAATCCTAGCACGAGCGGCCGTTCGCGGCTCCCAGTGCAGGAACGGTCTGGTGCACCGGCTAAAGCAGCGTCGCGGTGCCGGGTCACTCGGCGATTCAGCGGTCGAACAGCGACCGGAATACGATCTTTACACCTGAAAATTCATGCTGCGTGCCGATGCGGTACGCGAGCCCGAGGCGATCGATTCTTATTTTCCAGACTCCGAGCCGGCCATTCCGCCTGCCGAAGCCGACACCCAGCTCCCACTCGTTGCCGATCGATTCCGGCTCGAGCAGCGCGTCTGATAGATCGAGGCCGAAAGTATCGAGGTAGGATGTATACATCGCGTGCCAGTGGATCACCACCGGCTCACTGCCGATCTTCTTCCGACGCAGCGGCCGACTGAAGTCGAGGCCCGTGGTCAGAAGATTGATGGCATCGGACACGCTGTTGCTGTCAGAGTATCCAATGCGCTCGAGACCGTTGACGAGGGACATCTCGGTATCCCCCAAACGAAATCCGATCCGGCTGCGAAATCCCAATCGAAAAATCGTCGCGTCGAGACTGCTGCGAATCTCAGTGCCCTTGCCGACATAGGCCAGCGCCTTGAGACTCCAGCGTTCCGTCATCGGAATCTCGAGATGCACACCCGGCACGATACTGACTGCGTTGACGCTTTGCGGGGTCAGCTCATCGACGGTTTCGAACGTGGAAAACTCGTGCGCGCCGACGGATATCGGCAGACGAAACTCGATGCCGACAGTCCGCTGCCCGGATTCGCTGATCGACGCGCTGCGCCACTCCCATTTGGGTGCAAGCCCGACCAATACCGTTCGGACCCCGGTATCGAGCGAATAGGTGCCGGTGCCGAAATACGAAGCGTAGGCCCAGTGAATGCCCTCCTGCGCGGCTGCCGGCGATGGCAGCAGCAGGCCGATCAACAGCAAAGTAATGCCGGCGTTCCGATTCAAAGCATTCCAACCGTCAACGAAACTGACGCATAGCTGTGGATGCCCCGATCCGTACCCAGGTTTCGCTCGAATTCCTCCGAACGCCGGATGATCGCGTAGGTCAGATTGAAGCGCCTGAATTTCGCGGTAAAACCGATGGTGAAGTCCCAGACGTAGCGTTCGGGGTCGATTGTGACGCCATCGTTGTCGAACAAACTGCCCTCTAGAAAGTAGTCGTAGGCAACGGCGCGAGCATCGATTCCGATGAATCCATAGATTTCCATTTGGCCGATCGCCCGCGCAACGGTCGGCCTCTCATTGGAATGTTGTGATGCGTAGGGGAAATCGGAAATGTTCCGCCCGACCCGGAATGTGCCGCCGATGCCGGCATAGGTCGTCATGGTTCCGACGGCGGCGCTGATACTCGGCACGAGATCCCATTCGGTCCCGTGACCCGCCTCCCGGCGTCGCCAGATGTGCTGCAGTTCGTAATACGCGTTGAGACCCGGGTCCGGCCCGAGCTGATTGTCCCAACCCTGCGGCTCGACGTCGTCGATGATCTCATGCAGCAGTTCCTGCCCGTATTCGCCGCCCGCCACATCCCCGGTGATGCCGACCTGAATTTCGACGTTGTGTCGCGTGAAGTCCGACGTATCGATACCACCCCCGATGCCGGCATAGAGCCACGCGGCCCAGGGCCGATCACCGGGCTGCGGAGCGGGATTGTCTATATTGTCCGGCGTGAAGATCTGCTGCCCGACCGAGAAATTCGGGTGTATGCGGCACGCCGTGCAGTGCTTTCTGACTGGACGGAGCCAGAACGGCAGGTTCGCGACATCGGCTTCCGCGGCAACCGCGCGATCACCGAAAGACACGCGAACGCCGCTGGTGTAAAACCGGTCCCGGCGCGGCGACAGCAGCGAAGGAAAGAGGTCGTTCTCGATCTGAGCCTGGCGAAACGCCCAGCGGTACGGTTCCTGCGCAAGCGCAGCTGGCGACAACGCCATAGCGATGAGGGCCAGCGCCACACCGATGAAGGCCAAGGGAACACTCTTATCCAGCACGGTGAACGAGTATAGCCCGGCTCTCCTGGAGTTCTTCCGACCGCCACCCGACGCTCTGGTTGCGACATTCCTGTAACGCCTTGCAACTCACCTGACCCCTTCATAAAGTGGCGCCCCGGACACAGGCGATTCAGGACCAGGCACCCGATGGAACAGATCCTAGCGGCAAGAGTGATCGTCACCTGTCCTGATCGAAACTTCGTCACGCTGAAGATAGAAACGGCAAGCGGCGCTTACGGCATCGGCGACGCCACGCTGAACGGTCGCGAGCTTGCGGTCGCGAGCTACCTGAAAGACCACGTCGTTCCATGTCTGATCGGGCGCGATGCCCATCAGATCGGCGACATCTGGCAATACCTCTATCGAGGCGCTTACTGGCGCAGAGGCCCGGTCACAATGGCGGCAATCGGCGCCGTGGATACGGCACTGTGGGACATCAAAGGCAAGCTCGCGGGGCTTCCGGTTTACCAGCTGCTGGGCGGCGCCGCGCGCCTTGGCGTCATGGTCTATGGTCATGCCAACGGCGAGACGATCGAGGAAACGATCGACAACGCCGCCTGGTATCAGCAGAAGGGCTACAAGGCCATTCGCCTGCAATCGGGTGTGCCGGGGCTCGGCAGCACTTACGGCGTCTCCAAAGACCGCGAATTCTACGAGCCGGCCGGCAAGGGCCTGCCGACCGAAAACATATGGTCGAGTGAGAAATACCTGCGCAGCGTCCCGCCGCTGTTCGAGGCGGCGAGGGACAGGCTCGGCTGGGACGCACACCTGCTGCACGACGTTCATCATCGACTCAAACCGATCGAGGCGGCGCGTCTCGGCAAGGATCTCGAACCCTATCGACCGTTCTGGCTCGAGGATGCCACGCCGGCGGAAAACCAGGAGAGCTTTCGCGTCATTCGAAGTCATACGACGACGCCTCTGGCTGTCGGTGAAGTCTTCAATACGGTTTACGACTGCAAGACTCTGATCGAGGAACAGCTCATCGATTACATTCGCACGGCCGTCGTACATGCCGGCGGCATCACGCATCTGCGCCGGATCGCATCCCTCGCCGAGCTGTATCAGGTCAGAACGGGTTGCCACGGGGCGACTGACCTTTCACCGGTCACGATGGCCGCAGCGCTGCATTTCGATCTTTCCGTGCCGAACTTCGGTATTCAGGAGTACATGGTGCATACCGATCTCACGGACGAAGTGTTTCCCCATGCCTACACCTTCGAAGATGGCTACATGCATCCGGGCGACGAGCCCGGGCTCGGCATCGACATCGATGAAGCCCTTGCCGCAAAGCATCCCTACGATCCCGCCTATCTGCCCGTCAATCGCCTCGAAGACGGCACGATGTTCGACTGGTAACACCCGATGCGGGCCGTCCTGGGCATAGATCTCGGCACTCAGAGTCTCAAGGTCGTCGTCTACGACTTCGAGGCGAAACGTATCGCAGCAACCGCGTCGGCGCCGCTCGCGCTCGATCAGGACAGGTCCGGCAAGGCCGAACAGAATCCCGTCGCATGGCTCGAGGCATTGACCGAGGCCCTGCGCCGGGTACCGACGAAGATTCGCGACGCGGTGCTCGCCATCGGAGTCGCGGGCCAGCAGCACGGGCTGGTCGCCCTCGGGCTCGACGGCTCACCACTCCGTGCGGCCAAACTCTGGTGCGACACCACGACCCAGAGTGAGGCCGACGAGATCATGGAGGCCGTCGGCGGACGCGAGCGCTGCATCACGCTATCCGGAAATGCGATGGTCACGGGCTTTACGGCGCCCAAGATCCTCTGGCTGAAGAAGAATGAGCCGAGAAACTACGACACGATGGCCGACGTACTGCTGCCGCACGACTTTCTGAACTTTGCGCTGACGGGGCAGAAGGTCATGGAGCACGGCGATGCTTCGGGAACGGGTCTGCTCGACGTCCGCACGCGCAACTGGCGCCGGGAGCTGCTCGACGCCATGGACGCAAGCCGCGACATCGGCGACTGCCTGCCGCCTCTGGTCGATGCCGGTGATTTCATTGGCGCGACGACACCGGAGGCCGCAGCGCGTTTCGGATTACGGCCGGACCTTCCGGTCGCGGTCGGCGGCGGGGACAACATGATGGGCGCCATCGGGACAGGCAACGTGCGTCCCGGTCAGCTGACAATGAGCCTTGGCACTTCGGGAACTCTCTACGCTTTCTCCGACGAGCCGATTGTCGATCCGAAAGGAAACATCGCCGCATTCTGCAGCTCGACCGGCGGCTGGCTGCCCCTGCTGTGCACCATGAACTGCACTTTTGCGACCGAGCTCATGCGCGCCCCGCTCGATGTCGCCGTGGCTGAATTCGATGCAACGATTGCGGCAGTGCCGCCGGGAGCCGACGGCCTGCTGGCTCTGCCGTTCTTCAATGGTGAACGAACACCGAATCTCCCGAATGCGAAAGGATCACTGCTCGGTCTCGACGCAACCAACTGCAGCAAAGGACACCTGTTACGGGCCACCGTCGAAGGCGCGACGTTCGGCCTCAAGTTCGGCATCGACGAGCTTGCGGCGCTCGGCCTTGCCGGCAGTGAAATCGTGCTGACAGGCGGTGGCGCCAACAGCCGAATCTGGCAACAGATCGTTGCCGATATCACCGGTCTTCCCGTCGTGCGGCTCCGTGACAACGAAGGTGCCGGCTTCGGAGCGGCGCTGCAGGCGCTCTGGACGCTCGAGCGCCAATCCGATCGGTCGGTCGACATCGCTGCCATTACCGATGAGCACGTCGAGCGCGACCCGAACGAGGGCGCGCAACCCAATGCCGAGGCCGTCGGCGACTATGTCGAGTCCTATGCAGACTATCGGCGGGCCCTTGCGCAGATAGCACCGCTTTATTCAAACTGAACGAGACCCGCGATGACAACAAGAACCTTCGTCGGACACACGGAATTCTTTCCTGGAATCGGCAGGATTCCTCACGAAGGAACAGAGTCCGACAATCCGCTCGCATTCAAGGCCTACGACGAAAACCGTGTCGTCGGCAGCAAGACGATGCGCGAGCATCTGCGACTGTCCGTCTGCTACTGGCATACGTTCCATGGCGCCGGTGCCGA
>JASFSD010000092.1:0-8067 GCA_050114575.1 Gammaproteobacteria bacterium
GAAGTACAAGCCGCGCATAGTCGACGGCCAGCCCGTCGCCGTTCCGGGTGTCGTCAATCGAATCAACTTCGAGCTCGAGCCAGAGCCGCGAAACTCCGAGCCCGAAGCCTAGTGGCGATCCGAGGCACTTGGAGGCTAGCGCCGGTTTACGATGATGATCTCGTAGCGGCCGCTCGGCCCGATGAATGCACCTGCAACCCAGCTGACGAACACCAGAACGAGCCATCCCAGAACGGCGGGAAGCGCGCCGTCGACGACGAAACCGTCGAGCAGAGAAGCGACGAGCATAAAGAGCGCCGCGTTGACCACGACCAGAAACAGGCCGAAGGTCAGGATAGTAATAGGTAACGTCAATAGAATGATCAGTGGACGCACGATCGCATTGACGATACCCATGATGATTGCCGCCAGGATCAGGGTGCCCGCGCCATCGATCCGAATGCCCGGAATCAACCACGCCGCGACGCCGATACCGGCGGCGATGATCAGCGTTCTAAGTACGATCCCTCGCATCAGCTGACCGCGAGCACTTCAGTGAGCGCGGCGCGTTCGGTGCCGTGTGGATCCAGTTCGATCCGCGTCCGGTTGTCGAAGACCATGGTCGACCGCTGGCCTGGCTCGAATGCCGTCCAGCGAGGAATCCCCTCGTGGTTCGGGTTGCCGGTCCGTGCAAAAGCAGCGAAAGCACCGCTGACCTTGTCGGCCAGTGCATAACGCTCGTTGCCGGCGCCCGTCATCGATGCGGCGACGTCGACGTTGTTGAAGGCGAAGGGAATGTCGATGCAGTGATACGACTTGAGCAGGCCGTAACGAACGGGTGAGCGCCAGGTGAAATAGTACTTGTATACCGGCGCGGCACCGGCTCGGGCTTTGACTTCGGCCTGCGCGTTTGCCTGCGTCCCGAAGCGTGTATCCGAGACGATGATTTGATAGATATCCACGTTTTCGGTGCCTGGGCGACCGGCGCGATAGGCTGCTATCAGTTGCTCGGCATGGTCTTTGTCCGCGCCCGTCGCCGTTCGCACCTGTTCGCGGAGCGTGTCGTCGTCGATGGGGTCGAGCAGCGTGTCGGGGAAGAAATTGGCTTCGTACTCGGTCGTGCCGATGATCAAAGGTATATTCGCCGACATCGCCGGCGCGCCCGATGCATAGGGATGGGCAGGCACGCTGGTGCCGTCGACGACCGGGCCCATGGTAAAGCCGTTGCGCTCGGATTCGGCGCTCAACTGCTCCCAAGGCATCCGTCTCAGGTCCTCGAGATTGCGGGCACCGGCTGCAACCATGAAGCGCTCGGTCGTCTCGGTCGCCTGGCCCGGGTCCTCGCCTTCGAGCGTGGACCCGCTCATGATGATCGCGCGGTGATAGCTTCCCTGGGCCGACGGCATTGCCGTCAGGAAGCTGACTTTGCCGCCGCCTCCGGACTGACCGAAGATCGTGACCCGATCCGGGTCGCCGCCGAAGTTTTCAATGTTTGTCTGCACCCACTCGAGCGCCAGCACGATGTCGCGCATACCGACGTTGCTGGCTTCGGCATATTCGCTGCCGCCGAGCTCGGGCAGATAGAGAAAGCCGAAAGCATTGAGACGATGCGTGACCGTGACCACGACGACGTCCTGCGTCGCGGCGAGCCGATTGCCGTCATAGAGCAGCCAGTCGCCCGACCCGCTCCAGAATCCACCGCCATGGAGCCAGACCATGACCGGCCGCTCCCGGCTGTCGGCCGCGGGCGTGAAGACGTTGACGTGCAGGCAGTCCTCACTCATCGGGTTGGCGCGATGGAGAGCGTGGATTTCGGAGATCGGACCAGGCAGCGGCTGCGGGGCCCGGTCGGCTACCTGGATCGTCTCACGAACTCCGCTCCAGGCAGCGGGCGGTTGCGGTGGCATGAACCGGTTCGCGCCGCCGGTCGATGCGCCATACGGCACACCGTAAAACGCACTCGTCCCGTCATCGAGCACGACGCCGCGAACGCGGCCGGCAGTGGTGCCGACGCCGCCTGTCATCGCAAGCCCGCGAATGTCCTGTGCTCGCGAGGCGACGGGGGCACCGAGCGCGAGCCCGGCCGCTGCGACGCCTCCGGCCTCGAGGAGCCGGCGCCGACTCAAGACGGGGTCAGAGCCCTTTTCGAGAAAAGGGCTCTGACCCCTCTTGTGAGGAAAAGGGCTCTGACCCCTTTTTATCGCTCTGACGGCTGTCACTCTTGGAAATCCCCCGCTTTCATGATGATCAGGGAGTCGACGTCCAGATGCCGATTCATCGCCTCGCGGATCTCTGCCGGCGTGAGTGCCGCTACGCGGGCCTCGAGTTCCGCAGCGAAGGCCATCGTCCGGTCGTCGCGGAGATTGGCGCCGAGCATGCCGACGATGGCACCGTCCTGAGATCGCGATACCTGCCGGCTCTGCAGCCAGGCTCCTTTGGCCGATTCGACTTCCTCTGCAGTGTATCCGTCCGTCAGCACCTGGCCGAGCTCATCGAGAAACGATGCCTCGACCTGAGGGACGTTCTGCGGCGCGGCAATCGCCTGAGCATTGAACTGGGCGCCGTCGGAATTCGAGGGTGCGGCGAAACCGGATCCCACGCTGTAGCTCAGTCCTTCTTCGGTCCGGATGCGATTGCCGAGCCTGGAGCTCAAGCCGCTGCCGAGGATGTAGTTGCCGAGGACCATCGCCGGGTAATCGGCGTGCTCGTCGGTCATCTGGATCGGCTTGAACGCTCTGAAGAAGGCGTTTTCCTTGTCCGGCGTATCGAAGCTCCGGTTGACGGGCGGTGGGACGGGATCGGGATACGGGTCCGTGATTTCCTCGTATTCGCCCGGGCTCGACCAGTCGCCGAGCGCCGCCTCGATCGCCGCCGTGAATTGATCGGGGTCGAAATCGCCGACCGCAACTGCCTGTGCGTTCGAGGCGCCGTAAAAGTTCTGGTGAAACGCGCGCAGATCGTCGACATCGACGGCGTTCAGCTCCTCGATCTGCTCGTCGAAGGTGGCGCGATAGCGCGGGTCGCCGCGCTCGTAATTCTGCCGGTAATAGCGCGAGATCTCCTGTGCCAGGATGGCGTCCGGCTCGTTGCGCTGCGATTCGATCGACGCGATCGCGCTGTCCCGCAGGATCGTCAGCTCGGACTCCGGAAATGCCGGCTGCGTGAGCACCTCGAAGGCGAGCTCGAGCACTGCCGGCAGGTTTTCGCGCGTCGACTGGATCGAGGCGCTGGCACCGTCCACGCTGCCCGATACGTTGAGCCGACTCTGCAGCCGATCGATTTCGTCCTGGATCTCCTGACGCGACCGCGACTGCGTTCCGCGCATCAGCATCCGGCCCGTCAGTGAGCCGACGGTGTCGAGTCCGTAGACGCTCTCGAGTGTGCCGAAATTCAGGGTGATCGCTGCGGTGACACGATCGCCGCGGGTCTCTTTCGGTAAGAGTGCGACCTCTATCCCGCCGGGCAGCTGCTGCACGATCGTGCGCGCGTCGATGTTTTCCGGCGAAGGATCGAACGCCTCTCCGGCCGAGCGCTCACCATCACCGGTGTACCCGTCGAGCAGCGCCGTGAGATCGGGTTTCTCGGGAATGATGGCCCGGTCCGGCGACTCGGTCGGCGTATACAGGCCGACGGTGCGGTTGGATGGCTTGAAGTACTTGAGCGCGGCAGCCTGTGCCTGGGCAGCCGTCACCTGACGGACGCGATCCCGGTCGAGAAAGAACAGGCGCCAGTCTCCCGATGAAGCCCACTCGCTGAGCTGCAGCGCGACGCGCTGCGAGTTGTTCATCAGCTGCTCGATCGATGAGAGCGCCTGGTTGCGCATGCGCTCGACTTCTTCATCGGTGATCGGATTGGTCTCGATGTCGTCGATGACCGAGTTGATGATTTCGCGAACTTCGTTGACGTCGCCGTCCGGCGGGAGCATTGCGAAAAACAACACCATCCCCGGGTCCTTGAGCTGGAGCTCGTCAGACCCGACCTGCGCGGCCAGCCCGGGCTCGACCAGTGCCCGGTAGAGTCGTCCCGAGGGCGTGTCGCTCAATGCGCGCGCCGCGACCTGCAGCGGCACGAAGTCTTCGTGTGCACCGTCGGGCGCGTGGAAGCCGATGATGACGGTCGGCAGATCGCCGACGCGGCTGAGCAGGACCTGGCGCTCGCCGTCCTGGACGGGCTCGACCGTATAGGTTTCGAGCAGGTCCCGCTCGGGGCGCGGGATCGGGCCGAAGTGTTCTGCAATCAACTCGAGCGTCTCGGCTTCGTCGATACGGCCAGCGACGACCAGCACGGCATTGTCCGGCTGATAGTGTCGTTCGTAGAAAGCCCTGAGCCGCTCGATCGGGACGTTTTCGATGTCGGATCGGCTCCCGATCGGCGAATTGCCATAGCCATGCCACAGATAGGCCGTGCTCAGCACGCGCTGGTACAGAACGTTGACCGGGCTGTTCTCACCACGCTCGAACTCGTTGCGCACGACCGTCATTTCGCTGTCGAGATTGTCTTGTGCGACGTGGGCGTTGATCATGCGATCCGCCTCGAACTCGAGCGCCCAGTCGAGATTCTCGGTCGTGCCTTCGAGTGTCTCGAAATAGTTGGTCCGCTCCCAGGACGTCGACCCGTTGTAGCTCGCACCGCGGTCGCGAAGCTCGCGGGACGGATCCGGGTGGCTGGGCGTGCCGAGGAACAGCATGTGCTCGAGCAGGTGCGCCATGCCGGTTTCACCCTGGCCTTCGTCGACCGATCCGACCAGATAGGTCATGTTCACAGTGACTGTGGAGGAGGAGGGGTCGGGGAACAGGAGGATCTGCAGACCGTTGTCGAGACGGTACTCCGTTATGCCCTCGACCGAGGTCACCCGCTCGATCGACGCGGCACTTGCGGCCTGAGGGGCGCTTTGACTCGTCGCAGCAGCGGTCGCGTTGCCGTCTGCCGGCGGGTTGCTCGAGCCGCCATCGCAGCCCAGGAGCAGCAGCGCAGACGCGGTCAGCCAGAAAAGGCGCATTAAGGTTCTCCGGAGTTCTTGCACTGAGCACGACGATACCATGGAGCCGCGCGTTGTAGGCCCTCTTCGAGACCCAGGGACGGAGAGCTTTGCTGCCGCGTCGGGCGCTGGCGCCGCGCGGCGGGCAGCCGGTCTTGGCGCCTGATCCGCGATCGGCCGCTATTGGGGAGCGTCGGCCTTGAGCTCCACGGAACCCCGATCCTGCGGCAGGCCGCCGAAGCGCCGGTGGCGCCGGCGGAAATCCTCCAAGGCCGACTCGAATTCGTTCTCGTCGAAGTCCGGCCAGAATGTGTCGACGAAAACCAGCTCGGCATAGGCGCACTCCCAGAGCAGGAAGTCGCTGAGCCTGCGTTCGCCGCCGCTGCGTATCAGTAGATCGACATCGCCAGCCGGCACCTGGGCGTGCATCTCCCTGGCCAGGGACGCCTCGAAGCAGGCTCGCTCGCTGTTTCCGGGAACGCATCCACAACCATGGCTCGCGGCATGCGCGCTGCGAGCCACGACGTCGCGCGCGGAATAGTCCACCGCGAGCCTGAGCAGCATGCGCTCGCACTCCGATGTGAGGTTTTCGGCGCGCTCGATGATCGCGACGAGATCGGGATTGAGACGATCGCGGCGGCCGATGACATTCAGTCTGACATCGTTCTCGACGCAGCGAGAAATCTCACTCTGCAGGTATCGCTTGAACAGGTGCATGAGATGGCCGACCTCGTCCGGCGGTCGAGACCAGTTGTCCGAGGAGAACGCGTACAGCGTGAGACAGTCCACGTTCGTCCTGGCTGCCGCCTCGATGACGCGACGCGCCGCTTTGGCGCCGGCGCGGTGGCCCATGCGTCGCGGGAGCCCTCTTTTCTCGGCCCAGCGACCGTTACCATCCATGATGATCGCTACATGCATCGTTCTGCTACTTCCGTGTTGCTTCGATCAGCGCTTCCATGTGCTCCAGATGCTTTTCGAACGCGCGCTTGCCTTTGGCCGTCAGGCTGAAGTGGGTGCGCGGCACGCGTTCGGCAAATGCCTTCTTGCAGTTGACGAAGCCGGCATCCTCGAGCCGGCGCGCATGGCGGCTCAGGTTGCCATCCGTCGTGCCGAGCAATTCCTTGAGCTCGGCAAAACTCATTCTTCGATTGACGCTGAGCGCGCTCATGATGCCCAGTCGCAGGCGGTCGTAGAGAAGATGCGCTTCCGCTGAATCACCACCGACTGCCCCTGCGACGGTGCGAAGCCGTTGCGTCGCCTGAGGGGAGCTGTTTGTTTTTAATGCGCTTTTAGCCACCGTGGTCCCTGATGATGATCGCGCCGAGCGCGAGATGGACGCCGCCGAAGCCGGCTCCGAGCAGCCAGGGCGCCCACGCTGCCGGCGCCGCGAGAGCCACCGTTCCAAGCCCCATGAACGCGAATCCAGCGATCAGCACGACGGGGATCGAAAACAGGCCGCAGGCCGCCACGCCGACGCCATACAGCAGCAGCCAGATACCTGCAATCTCGTCACGCCCGACGCTGTCGGTCAGGGCGACAGTCAGAATCCCGCCGGCTGCGAAGGCTGGCGCGAGCGTCAGAAAGAACCGGGTGGCGACCGTGCGGCGCAGACTCAAACCCTGCATGCGCGCCTTCTGCTCCATGAAGAACAACGCCACGGCGCAGGAGACGACGGCCGCCGTCAGCCAGATCGGAAGCCAGTGAGGCGTGAGTGCGGGCACGCCCTCCAGGATTGCCGCAGCGATTCCGGCGACGCCCACGGCGATGCAGCCCTTGCCCGGCACGGTCGTAAACGTCTGTGCCGCCGCGATCGTGTTGCGGATGTACCGGAGGTGCTCGGCGGCCCCGGTGCTGATGGATTCGGTCCGAGCCCGCTCTTCAAATTCTTGCGCTGGCCGCATGAGCCAAATGTAGTCTTATGGGCTCTGTAGTCAAGTACTTTGCAACATAAAGTTCAATGTAACGACCGGAATTGAGCACCAGTGCACGAAAGTGCGTCCGATGACCGTCCTGCGGATGGCGGGTCGAGTGCGCCGCCTAGCGCGGCGCAGGCAGGTGCCAGGTTCGATGGTGCGGCCGGTCACCGAGCGGAGAGAGGTCGTCGTTGCCGGCGTTGCCCCAGAGGTCGAGGTCGATTGCGGTGCCTCCGCGTGCGGCCGGCGCGGTCCAGACGAGCTGCCAGCTGGCTCTGCCGGGCTGTTCCGGGAACGACCCTTCCCAGGTCGAGCGCGCGCTCGCGCCGTTCGTTTCGACCCTGTCGTCGACTGCGGCCAGGGACCCCGCGGGCTGCCCAGCGGCTCTTATGGTCAGCAGGAAGCCTGCGTTCCTGAGCGCCGGGTCCTCGAGGATCACCGTGAGGTCGTAGCGTTGCCCGGCCGAGGTTTGCTCGGGCAGGCCTTCGATGACCAGCGATTCCGACTCACCGAGCTCGGGCGCACCGAGGTGGCAGCTCAGGCAGCCTTCGGGATCGCTGGCGGCGTCCCATTCGGCGCCGTCGGGAGATGCCAGGACGCGGGTGATGGGCGGGATGCCGAGACAAAGAGCGCTGCCGATCGCGACGACCGGCAGCGCTCTGAAGCTGGAGGTTCGGCTCAAGAATCCGGTCGAACGACAGCGCGCCCCAGATTCTCCGTGTCCGTGCCGAACCAGACCGTGCCGGATTCCTCGTCGTAGTCCATGTGCCGGACCGAGCGGGCTCCCGACGGAATTTCGGTAATCGAGACGATCTCTTCGGAATCAGTGTCGAACCCGATGAACAGATTCGGATTGGCGCCGGTCGCTACGACCCAGACCCGGTCGAGCTCGTCGGTGGCCATGCCGTAGGGCCTGGCACCGCGGCCGGTGCCGCCGTCGGGCAACTCGAACTCGTCGAACCGCCCTGATGCCGGATCGTAGAGCCCGAGCGTGCCGCGGTCCCAGTCCGCGTACCAGATCCGCCCGTCGCTCGTGATTTCCAGGCGGCGCGGGCGGGCATCGGCGTGCGGCAGCTCGACCTCGGTCAGCGCCATCGTCTCGGGGTCGAGGCGGATCAGCTTGTTCGAGCCGAGCTCGACGATCCAGGGCGTGCCGTCGGGCGCAATCCTGATGCCATAGGGCCGCGATGCCGGCGT
>JASFSD010000093.1:0-8018 GCA_050114575.1 Gammaproteobacteria bacterium
TGGGATACTGCGTGGTGATTTTCGCCGCCAGGATTGCCTGCGCGGGCGTCATCGGCCGCATGGATACGACGACCAGGACAGCTGCGGCTGTTCAGCTGGCAGAACGCAAGAAAATCCAATGCATGGGTCTCGGGCAAAACCACGAGGTTGGCCTGGATCGCCCCCGGCGCCAGCCCTGCAGTCTGTCCCGTGAACTGCCCGTTGCGGCATGCCAGCCCAACTTCCAATCCGTCCTGCATCAACAACCTCCCCCTTGAATCCAATGGCCGGCTCAGCCGCGTTTGCAAAGCGCCGGCATTCACGCCGCCGAGTCGCGCAGTCGCTGCAAATATGCATAGACGCCCGCAGAGCTGACGGCCGTCAGCAGAAGAGACGCAGTGACGGTCTGAGCCAAGCCCCAGCGCAGAATCAGGAAATGAAAGGCTACGGCAAACACCACACAATTTGCCATGCCACTCAGCATGAGCGGCAGGCACAGCGATCGCGCGAAGGCGACGCTCTCCGCTCTCGCCGCTATCGCCGCTATCGCCAGCGTGGTGACAAGGACGGCAGGAAAAGCTGCCAGGACAGCGTCGCCGAGCGGGCCGCTGATCATTGCCGACAACACGGCTCCGGCGATTACGAAACCACAGAAAGCGGCTCTGCCAGCCAGTTCTCCCCGTGAATGCGCATGTGCCGAGCCTTTGGCGAACGGGACAGGAAAAAACTTCCTTAACGTCGCGGTCATAGCAACCAGAACGAGGAGCCACAGGATGAAGCTCATGCCATGAGTTACGGGTTGGACAGCGCGTGCGAACGCGACGAACCCTGCCTGCAAAGCGAGCCAGGCGAGGACAAGTCCGGTCAGGCCCGCAGCTGATCCGTGGCGGGCGAGAGCGAGGTAGGCCGCCACGGCGATGGCGTTGAAGGAAAAGGTCAGCGGAAAGGATTCAGTGGCCAGATATGCCTGCTCGGCACCCTGTGTCACTGCAATAAACGAGAACGCCACGACGACCGTCGAAGGCAAGCCGCTCAGCATGCCGCCAATGCGCGTACCCCATCTTTCTGCCACGAGCGTGGCCAGAGTGACCCATAGCCCCCCGACGCAGAAACTCACTGCCAACTGGATAATGAACAGATCCACATTCATACGGGACCGATGAGCCGCGACGCCCGGACGATCGGGCAGCTCGCGTCACACCGCTCGTGTTATCGATTCCTCGGAGCGCGGAAAACTCACCATCCGCGAGAGTTGTAAATCTGGCCGCCGCAGCGCACGTAATTCGAAAGGACAGCTTTTGCCTTGTTCCGCTGTATGTCCGACATGACCTCGATCCCCCGCTGCTCGAGCGCAGCACGCCAGGCTCGAGGCTTGGGGCCTTCATCGAAACCGATTCTTCGTGCATCGGCGTTCCTTGCGCCCGAAACGACACGGACGATTCCCGACCAGGGAATCGCGCCGAAGCACATGGCGCATGGCTCCGTGCTCGTGACCAATTCGTGTCTCGGCAGGTTCTGACCTCCGAGATCGAATGTTTTCAGCTTTCGCTGGGCCAATGTCATCGCAACAATCTCCGCATGGAATACGGATAGATTCAGGGCCAGGACGAGATTCACTCCCAGTGATACAAGTCGGCCCGTATCGATTTCGAATACCGCGGCAGCAAAAGGACCACCGGTTTCCGCTTCTATGTTGGCTTCCGACGCCTCGATGACGAAATCCATGCGGTCCTCAAGAGACTCGAGATATGAAGTTTTCGCCGCAAAGCGCGACAGCCAATCGGGCAGGTCGACGTCAACCCTGGAGGGCTGATCAGTCAAGGCTTCGTCCCCGCAGAACATGAAAGACCGATGCCACATCGGCCCGCCACTCGGCTGAGAGAACCGTGATCGACAATGCTTCGAGGTTGGTGAGCGTGACGGCGGCCGCGGCGACGCGCAGCGGCCATACCGCCCACCCCTCGAACAGGCAGACGGCCGCCACCGCAATCAGGAACCAGGAGACCTTGGCGGCGCGGGTGTGGTAACTCGGCCAGCGCCCGTATTTCCAGAATCCCGCGGCCGTCGAGACAGCGTAGCTCGCCACCGCGGCGAGGATCCAGCCTGACTCGGGCTTCAGCGTGGCGCCGTGAAGCCAGACGGCACCGAAGAGCAGAGCGGCGTAGAGCGCCGCATCCGCCCAGCTGTCGAGGCGTGCTCCAAGCACCGATTTCTGCTTGAGGAGAATCGCCAGCTTGCCGTCGAGCCAGTCGGTCAGGGCGAGCGCGACGAAGAGCCAGACGAAAACCTCGCCCCGGCCCATGACCGCCAGCGCCACGAGCACGAAGGAGCCGAGCAGGCGCACCACGCAGAGCAGGTTCGGCACCGTGACGACGCGATCCGTGCGTTCACCGCTGCGCGCATCCGCCGCAGGCGGGGCGCTCGCTCGCCCTGGCTTCTCTAGCCCGTCCACCACACCATGAAGTAGACGAATGCCGGCGCGGCAAACGTGAGGCTGTCCACGCGGTCGATCAGCCCGCCCATCCCCGGCAGCATCCTGCTGCTGTCCTTGACGCCGCTGTCTCGCTTGACGGCCGACATGTTGATGTCCCCGAAAAAGCCCGCCCATGTCACGGCAACTCCCGCGAGCACCGGCCCGGACCATGTCCGAAGCGACTCCGGTAGCGTGGGCGAGCCGCCGCCGTCTGCGAGCGTGGTCAGCCAGGGCGCGAGCAGCACGGCCGTTCCGATCGTCACCAGCATTCCGCCGATCAGGCCCTCCCAGGTCTTGTTCGGCGATATCGCGGGCGCGATGCGGTGCCGTTTATGCGCTCCGAATGCACGTCCGATGATGGCCTGAAAGATGTCGTCGGTTTCCGTCAGAATGACCAGGAACAGAAACCAGCCGGCAGGTCCTGCCGGTCCACTCGAAGTGGCGGGAAGAATGAACAGGTATGCCGCGTGCGACATTCCGTAGATCAGGACCATCATCCCCCAAAACAGGCTTCCGATCGTGCGGATATAGCCCCCGGGGTTCCCCCGAAGCAGCTGCAATACCGCGAGAATCACGAGGCCACCCAGCGGGACGAATACGAGGAACGCGGAAGCCTGACCAAACAGAATCAGAAGATAGTGGAGTACCGCGATGCCGTACACAGTATAGATGGCGGGTCTCTCGGTTTCGCTGACACCGAGGAGGCTGGCGTATTCGCGAAAGGCAATGATTCCGGCGGCGGCGAGCAGAAGAGCTATTCCCGCCCGCCCGGCGAGAAGGCAACCGGCCACTACGAAGGCGACAATCCACCACGTGCGCAGGCTCGCGAAGCGCTTGCGGCGCAGCTCCTCTTCCGCCTTCCGCAGGCTGAGAAAGCGGATCGCCGAGCCCACTGCGAGAGCAGCGAACACCATAGCGATCATCCAGATCAGGCTTTCAGTCACGGCGGCTATCAATGCATCGACCGTCGGCTATATTACTCTTCGGGCAAGTGACTCTCGCCTTCCATGCTCCTCAAGACTCCCAGTCTGCGGGCCGACCAGCGGAATAGAAAGGGAAACACCGCGCTCAGGGCGAGCGCCAGAATGAGCGGCGCATCGACCAGGGAACCCACGCCCTGCTCGGCAAGCTCGTCGAGAGAAGGCAGGCGAATCCCGACCCAGGCGAACACGAGCGTTCCGGGAAGCAAGCCGACAGCCGTGGTCCAGCAGAAGGTCCGCACTCCTACGCGGCTCGCGCCGCTCGCGAAATTGATGATCGAATAGGGAAAGTGCGCCATGCGCAGCGCCAGTAAATAGAAAGCTCCTTCCTTCTCGAGGTGGCGATTCAGCGCTGCGAGAAACTTCTCGTAACGATGCTCGATCTCGGCGCGAAAGATGAAGCGGCTCAGATAGAACATCGCCAGCGCCGCTGCCGTCAGTCCGGCGATGATCAGGACGACCGCGCGACCGAACCCGAACAGCCAACCGAAGATCACCGACTTTCCCGAGGTCCCCGGAACCAGCGAAACTACCGTGTAAATCGCAAGGCCTATCGCGAACGACCGCCAGGGCCGAAGCTCGATGCCCTCGCGAGCCCGCTGCTCCTGCAGCACGAGATCTTCCAACGTCACGAAATTCTTAACGTACCAGGCAAGTCCCGCAAAAACCGCTATCGCCAGCACGAGGACGAAGATCCTGCGCTTGCGTCCGTGACGTCGTTCGCCCGTGCTCATGGTTACGATCGCGAAACCGGCTGCCCGGAGGCGGACGGAAACGCATCGAGCGACTGCCCCGCGCGCGGAAAGACGTGCTGGCTGAGTGGAGCGAACTCGCCTCGCGCTTCGAAATACACGTAATGAATCACCGACAGCGTGCGTGAGCCGACATCGATCACGTTGAATGTGTTTTCGTCGCGTTCCCGGCCGCGACCACGCGTCGAGGTCGTCGTGCCGCACTGAACGATGATGATGCCGCGGTCCCGATGATGCCCCGGAAAGAAGTCCAGCGAGTTACCGATATACGAGCGATGCAGGTGCCCGCCGAGAATCATCTCCACGCCCTGGTTCACGAATGTGTCGATCGCGCGGCGCGCCTTCGGCATCGTCCGATCGTGCAGATAATCCGGTCCCGGCGCAAAGTGGTGATGGGCCACGACGATCCGCACGACGCCCGGCGGGATCTCGGCGAAAATCTCCTCGCAACGCTCCAGCTGATCGCGATGCACCCTCCCGTTGGTGATGCATCGGAACGGAGAAGTCGAATCGAGCCCGACGAGGACGACTTCGTCGAGCTCGAGGATCGGGTTCAGATCTGGCGTAATGATTTCACGGTAGAGCCCGTGCGGTCTCACGAAGCGCTCCGCGACACGGTAGAGCGGCACATCGTGGTTGCCTGGAACCGCGAGCATGGGCACCGCTGGCAGGCGGTCCAGAAAGTGCCGCGCTGCCTCGAATTCCCGCGCCTTCGCGCGCTGCGTAATGTCGCCGCTCACAACGATCGCGTCCGCCTCGAGCGAGGGAGCGATCCGTTGCAACGCCTCGCCCGCTTCCGGCAGATAAGGACGGCCAAAATGCAGATCCGAAATGTGCAGTATTCTCGGCATCGGGGTCGAGGTCGTCCCTCGCAAACCTGCGTCGCGGTTGATTCTATTGCACTACGTCCTGGGGCTCGACCGTCGGGAACTACGGACAGCATCGCCGGCCGCTCACTGTAAAGGCTCTATACTCTCCATGATGTCCTTCACGAACGTCGAGGTCGCTCTCGAAACGCTGCCGCGGCTTGCGGATGTGCAATTCCGGGAGCTGCACGCAAGCTACGCGCGGGTCGTGCTCGGCGTTGCGCTCCTGTTCCAGATTCCGGCCTTCGTGGGCTTGAGCGTCTTCCTGTTTGCCTTTCTGGTCCCGGAAGCCGGGCTCCCCTGGCCCATCGCGGGTCTGTTGTTCGTGACGGCGCTGCTCGTGTTCGTGCTCGCGGCGTGGTTCGCCTACACGTCCTCGCGCGTGAAGCGTTATGCGCTCCGCGAGCACGACGTGATCATGCAATCGGGCGTCTTCTGGAAGAAGGAGACCATCCAGCCGATACGCAGAATTCAGCATATCGAGCAGCATCAAGGGCCGATCGACAAGCGCTTCGGGCTCTACGAGCTCAAGCTCTTCAGTGCCGGCACGGCACGCTTCACGTTTCGGATTCCTGGCCTAGACGCCGATGCGGCCTCGAGCATTCGCCGCTTCATTCTGAACGTGCAGGAAGACGGCTGGGGTGCGGACAAGGCACCGGAGGCGGTTGCCGAGGAAACCTCCCCCGACCCCGATGCCTGACGTGAAAGAATTCGTGCCGGGACAGTGGCAACGACTGTCGCCCTGGGCAATCGCACACTTCGCCCAGCAGGGAATCATTCAGAACTTGAGGGTCATGATCTTCGGCGGCGTCGGAGTCTACGTCGGCACGGCGCGAAGCCGCGATTCCGAGCTGCCATGGATAGTTCCCCTGGCCATCGTCGCGCTGATCCTGATCGCTTCCACGATCGCCTATATCTATTATCGCTATCGGGTCGTCGACGATGCCATTCAGGTCAGGCGCGGCGCGCTGCGCAAGCAGCACTTGAACCTTTCGTTCGCGCGCATTCAGAACATCAGCATCGAGCATCCGTTCTATTTTCGGCCGCTCGGCCTCGTGACGCTGAAAATCGACGGAGCCGGCTCCAAAGGTGAAGAGGTCAATATCGCGGCTCTCGGCCTGTCCCGGGCGCAGGCGCTGCGTGACTTCATCCTTCGCGGCAAGAAGCTCGACAGCCAGGCGCCGGCGACTGACGATCTGTCGCCACCGGAACTTCAGGATCTCGAGACCGAGCAGCCGTTCTTCAGCCGCTCGGTCCCGGACCTTATCCTGCACGGACTGACCAACAACCGGGCTTTCATTGCCATAGCAGCGATCTTTGGTTTTCTCGCTCAGTCGGGACTGACGCCTGTCGAGATGGCGCAGAGCATCGGCATCGACTTCGATGTCGTCATTGGAGGCTTGAGTCTCATGCGGCTCACCGTGCTGATCGTGCTCTCGTTCATTGCCGCCGTCGGCATCCTGGCGTTGCTTTCGGTGCTGTTTTCGATATTCACGTACTACGGTTTCACGATGTATCGCACAAGAGACAATATTACCGTCCGCCGCGGACTCCTGACCAGGCACGAGATTCACATCAAGAAATCGCGTATCCAGACGATTCATCTTCGGCAGGACTGGCTCGACCGCCTACTTGGCCGCTACAACGTGATTCTCGAGCGCATCAGCCATTCGCCGGGACAGGGTGACCCCACCGGGGCGCAGAACCGACGCATACTGATCCCTTCGGTGCGTGCCGGCGAGACGGAGATCGTCATCGACGAGATTCTGCCGGGCCGCCGACCGGAAGAGCTTGCCTTCACACCTATCAATTTTCGGTACTTTCGCAAACGTGCGGCGATCGTCTCGGTGTTTTATCTGGCTGCTGTCGGCACCACACTGCTGCTGCCGAATGTCCCGTCCTGGCTGCCGGCCGTGCTGCTTGCCGCCTGGCCGTTGCACGCGATGTCGCTGTACCTGAGGTGGAGGGCCGGCGGCCTTGCAGTCGATGGCGACATCGTCGTTGCCCGCAGCGGCGCTATCGGAATCGACTATCGGCTGTTTGCTGCCGACAAGGCTCAGGACATCACGCACATACAATCCTTGCTGATGCGCCGGCATGATCTGAGCAGCCTTCGCGTGAATACGGCCTCGACGACAATCGGCGTACCCTATCTACCCACGAGCCTGGTGCGTCGGGTCGTCGATTATTGCGCTTTCCGCGTGGAGTCCACGACGCGGTCCTGGATGTGAGCCGGCACGCGCTGCCTCGCCCGTGCCGGCTCCGCGACTGCCCCCTACTCGTGTGCCTCGACCGGCTGGACACCGTCAGGCACGGCGAACGCGCTGACCGGTAACGGCACATCGAAGTTCAAGACATGTCGGACGGTTGCGCCGGCGGGCGTCTCGGCTTCGATGAGCAGCGGCCTGCCGTCGAACGGATCGACCCAGACCTCGAACGTCGTCGAGCCTGCCGTCAGCCCGTAGCCGATGGCGGATATGTCATCGAGTAACCGGGACTCATCCAGGAGATCGGCCTGCCCCTGAAAACTCCGTATTTCCTCGAGCCAGTCGATCGATTCGCCGGCCTCGGGTGGAATACTCTGAGCCAGGGCCTGGCCATCCGGCAGCACGACATAGATTGTGTCGGTGTCTGTCCTGACGATTGTCGTCGCCCCAGCTGCCTCGATCCTCAGATCGCCGGTGGCGTTCAGCCAGAAGGTTACTTGGCTCACCGTTTCCTGACCCATCTGTGCCGTCGTCTCGATCCTGAGCGTTCTGAATGTCGAGAACCACTGCTGGGCCTGAGCAAAGGCGCTACCGGTCTGGCCGGGCAGGAACAGGGACACGGCGGTGACGGCCGCGAAAACGACCGAGGCGGCGGCAAGACTCAGCCAGCGCATCGTACGGCGACCCCCGCCTCGTGCTCGCGGCAGTTTCTGACGAAAACTCTCTGCAGCACGATCGACTTCAGCGGCGTCGAACTGTTG
>JASFSD010000094.1:0-8015 GCA_050114575.1 Gammaproteobacteria bacterium
GCGCGGCTCCGGGTACCGGAACCGCTCGACCAGAGCTCGCGACGCCGCCGCTTCGAGCCCGGCGTCGTGCTCGCAGCACTCGAGCGCTGCGGCGCTGTCACCGATCGACCCACTGACGAAGACGACATCGCCGACCTGCCCGCCCGAGCGCAGCAGCGGCCCGCCCGGCACGTCGCCGATGAGCTCCACGGTTGCGGCCAGCGGTCCCCGAACCGTGTCACCGCCGATCAGGCTCACGCCGAAACGCTCGGCAAGGTCGAAAAACCCCGCGGCAAACTCCTCGACCCAGCCGAGATCGCTGCTCGGCAGGCTCAGAGCCAGAGTCGCCCAGCGCGGCCTGGCCCCCATTGCGGCCAGGTCGCTGAGATTGACGGCCAGGGAACGGTGCCCTGTTGCGCGCGGCGGTGTTGCTGCGGGGAAATGCGTTCCCTCGACGATCGTGTCCATGGCGATGGCGAGCCGTCCGCTCGCTTCGACGACGGCCGCGTCGTCGCCGATCCCGACTTCGATCGCGTCGTCCGTTACCGGCCGCGAGAAAAATCGCTCGATGATTTCGAATTCGCGGGAACGCGGCATCTCATCCGATGACCGCGTCGGCCGGCGGGCGGAGCGTCCTGGCCGCCTTGTCGAGGACCGCGTTGACGAATCGATAACTCTCGGCCGCACCATAACGCTTGGCCAGGTCCACGGCTTCGTTGATCACCACCTTGACCGGAACGTCGTTACGAAACTTGAGCTCGGCCAGTGCGAGCAACAGAATCCCGCGACCAACGGCATCTACCTGATCGAGGCCACGCGCTGCGTACTCGGCGATCAGCGGATCGAGATCGGCCGACTCGCTGAGCACGCGAGCCAGAAGATCGCGAAAGTATGCCTGATCGATTCGCCCGAATTCCGCCAGGGCGGAGTACTGGGCCATCAGCTCTTCGAGGTCGTGCCCGGTCAACTGCCACTGATACAGCGCCTTGATCAGGAGACCGCGAGCCCGTTCCCGGGACCCGTGCGCCATCAGGTGTCGATCTGGCGCAGAACCGACGCCATGCGAATTGCCGTCAACGCGGCATCAGCGCCCTTATTGCCGGCTTTCGACCCGGCCCGCTCGATGGCCTGCTCGAGCGTGTTGCAGGTCAGAACACCGAATCCCAGCGCGAGCTCGTGTTCCAGACAGACATTGGTGAGCCCGCGGCTGGCTTCACCCGCGACGTAATCGAAATGCGGTGTCGCGCCGCGAATTACACAGGCGAGAGCGACGAACGCATCGTAACGCCGGGTCGCCGCCATCTTCTTGACCGCAACGGGAATCTCGTAAGCACCCGGCACACGGACCGTAACGAGATCGGCCGGTTCCGCCCCGTGCTCGAGCAAGGTGCCCACTGCGGCGTCGACGAGGCGGTCGACGATGAAGTCGTTGAAACGAGCCGCAACGATTCCGACTCTCAAGCCGCGGGCGGTGACCTCGCCCTCGAGGTTGCGAATGCGTTCATCCATGCTACTGCGATCCCCGGTCCGAATCGATGTATTCCACCACCTCGAGACCGAATCCCGAAAGCCCATGCATTAGCTTCGGCGCACCGAGCACACGCATCTTGCGGATCCCGAGCGCTCGCAGAACCTGGGCACCGGTGCCGAAAGTTCTGAGGTCCATGGCGGGCAGACGCCGCCGGGCCGCTGCCTTGTCGCCCTCCCGGAGCTCGAGCGGCTCGGGATCGGAAGCCGACCCGAGCCCGCGGACTGCCCGCACGAAATCCCGTGCCGACTCCGGCTGACGCAGCACGACGACGACACCGGCGCCCGCTTCGGCGATCTGCTTGAGGGCTCCGTCGAGCGGCCAGCCGAGTTTGGGATCGACGATACCGACGACGTCGCTTAGCGTGTCCTGCCGATGCACGCGGACCAGAATCGGCACGGCCTGATCGATCGCGCCGCGAACCAGCGCCAGATGCACGGTTCGGTTGACATGGTCCTCGAAACAGATCATTCGGAACGGGCCGTGGCGCGTCTCGATGTCGAGTTCGGCGATCGGCTCGACCGACTCCTCGTGCGCGAGCCGGTATTCGATCAGATCGGCGATCGAGCCGATCTTGAGGCCGTGCTCGCGGGCGAACGAGAACAGGTCGTCGCGCCGCGCCATCGTCCCGTCCTGGTTCAGGATTTCGACGATCACGGCGGCCGGCTCGAGTCCCGCCAGTCGCGCCAGATCGCAGCCGGCTTCGGTGTGCCCGGCACGCGTCAGGACGCCACCGGGTTGCGCCATGAGCGGAAAGATATGGCCCGGCTGGCGCAGATCTTCCGGCCGCGCTTCGGGGGCCACGGCAGCGCGGACGGTTCTCGCCCGGTCGTGCGCGGAAATGCCCGTCGTTACGCCTTCGGCGGCCTCGATCGAGACGGTGAAATTGGTCGTCTTGCGCTCGTCGGTCTGACTGACCATGAGCGGCAGCCTGAGCTGCTCGCAACGCGGCCGGGTCAACGTCAGACAGATCAGGCCGCGGCCGAACTGGGCCATGAAGTTGATGTCGTCGCTCTTTACCTTGCTCGCGGCCATGATCAGATCGCCTTCATTCTCGCGATCTTCGTCGTCGAGAATCACGACCATCTCGCCCGCCCGGATTGCCGCGAGTATCGACTCGATGTCGTCGAACCGCGGCGCGAGGCGCTCGGCGTTGTCAGTCGCTTTCGATGAAGCCATGGCGTTTCAGCATGTCGAGACTCAAGTTCCCGGCGTCCGCGGCAATCAGACGCTCGAGGTAACGGGCGATCATATCGACTTCAATATTAACAGGAGTGCCCGAGCCGTATCCCGCGATCACCGTAACCTCGCGCGTGTGCGGGATGATGTTGACCGTGAATCGATCACGTTCTGCGGCGTTGACGGTCAGACTGACGCCGTCGACGGTTACCGAGCCCTTGACCGCCACATACCGGCTCAACGATTCGGGAATTGCGATCGTGAGGGCAACCGAGCGAGCCTCGCGCGAAAGGTCGACGACCCGACCGACCGCGTCGACATGCCCGTATACGAGATGGCCCGCGATCTGATCACCGAGACTGAGCGATGGCTCGAGATTGACGGCGGCGCCGGGCCCGAGCCCACCGAGAGTCGTGCAGGCAAGCGTCGCAGCGGAGACATCGGCGGCGAACGCGTCGGCTTCGGGCTCGACTGCCGTCAGGCAGACGCCGTTGACGGAGATGCTGTCCCCCGCCGTGACCGTGCCGAGATCGACGCCGGCGGTAGCAATGACGAGCCGACGGTCGCCGTCGCGCTCGATGGATTCGACGATTCGTCCGACGCCTTTGACGATTCCGGCAAACATGCGCTTCAACCCATTACCGGCCGTGCCAGGACGCGAAGGTCGTCGCCGACCTTGCGCAGGTCGTCGATCTTGAGCTCGATCTTGTCATCCAGCGTCGTCATGGACGGCAATGAGAACATTCCGCGCGCCTCGTTGCCCAGCAAGCTCGGCGCAAAATAGAGCACCAGCTCGTCGATCAATCCGGCGGCGAGCATCGCGCCCGCCAGTGTCGGCCCGGCCTCGAGCCAGACGCCGTTTATCTCGAGCTCGCTCAGGCGGGTGAGGACCGCAGCGAGGCTGCAACGGGAATCGGCCGGCACTGTCTCGACTCGCGCGCCGGCGCGCTCGAGCGCCCGGAACCGATCGGCAGCGCTTCTATCAGCTGCATCGGCGGCCACTCCGGTAAAAATCAAAACCTCTCCTTCCAGACCGAGCGTCTTCGCTTCCGGCGGCGTTCTCAAGGCCGAGTCGACGATCACGCGCTTAGGCTGCAGCAGGTCGAAAGGAAAGGCTTCGGGCCTCGCCGACAGCTGCGGATCGTCCGCCATCACCGTGCCCACACCCGTCATGACGGCGCTCGAACGGGCCCGCCAGCGGTGCACGTCGCGCCGCGCCGCGCTGCCCGTAATCCACTGACTGGCACCGTTCGCGAGAGCCGTGCGACCGTCGAGGCTCGCGGCCATTTTGCACCGCACCCAGGGTCTGCCACGGCGGATGCGCGAGAAATAGCCGCGATTGATCTCCTCCGCCGCCGACGCGAGCAGGGGTGTCTCGACCTCGATTCCGGCTGAGGTCAGCATGGCAGAGCCCTGGCCGGCAACCGCGGGGTTCGGATCCTCGATTGCGAACACGACACGCGCAACACCGGCCTTGATCAAGGCCTCGGCACAAGGCCCCGTCCGCCCCGTATGTGCGCAGGGCTCGAGGCTGACATATACCGTGGCACCGGCTGCGGCTTCGCCCGCCGCGTTCAGCGCCTCGATCTCGGCGTGGTTACCTCCCGCGCGCTGAGTGAAACCCTCGCCGACGACCCGGCCCCGGCTCACGACGACGCAACCGACGGCGGGGTTAGGATCGGAGCTCGCGACGCCCTGGCGCGCGAGCTCGAGCGCGCGCGCCATGAGCCGATGGTCCGAATCCGCGGTCCCTCTATCTGCCGTCACTTTTCTTCGTCGGGCAGCAAGGACAATTGCGCGCGGCGCATGCGCTTGTTCGGCTTGGTCTTGAGCCGATTGATGACGTCCTGAAACTCGGTGATGTCCTCAAAGCTGCGATAGATCGAAGCGAACCGGACGTAGGCCACCTCATCGAGCGCATGCAGCTCTTCCATGACGAGATCGCCGATGAAGCTCGAATCGACCTCGCGCTCGCCGACCGTCTGCAGCCGATGCAGGATCCGCTCGACCGCTTCCTCGATCGCTTCGGCCGGAACCGGACGCTTGCTCAAAGCACTGAGCATTCCCTCGCGCAGCTTGTGCTCGTCGAACGGCTCGCGGCGCAGATCGCGCTTGCTGACGGCGGGCAGGACGAGCTCGGGCGACTCGAACGTCGTGAACCGTTCCGAGCAGCTCAGGCACTCGCGCCGACGCCGCACCTGCCGGCCTTCGCCGGCGAGCCGCGAGTCGATGACTTTGGTGTCGCTGTGATTACAGAATGGGCAGTGCAACGCGCCGCTCGCTTGGATCCAGCCCTTAAGTTTAGAACCTATCCGGGCATCCCGCATGGCTGCAGGCCGTCTGGCCGCAAGACTGCGCGGCCGCCGCCGTGCACGACGTGGCCCCGAGACTGCAAGGCCGTACGACCGCACGCCGCAAGACCGCAAAGCCGGAAAGCTGCAAAGCGGCAAAGCGACAAAGCCGCAAAGCCGCAAAGCCGCAAAGCCGTTGCTACAGGGTGGTCCGGATCGGAAAGCCCCGAGCCAGAGCCTCCGCCGCGCGCCGAACGCGCGCGACGACCGTCGCCGAATCGGGCTGATCGATGACATCGGCAACCCATTCGGCGATCGTCCCGACCTCGTCCAGCCCCATGCCGCGGGTCGTCAGCGCCGGCGTGCCCAGCCGTAGCCCGGAGGGCACCTCGGCGTAGCTGCCTGGAATCCGGATCCCATTGGCAGTGATGCCTGCCCGCTCCAGCGACGACTCGGCCGCCACGCCGTCCAGGTTGCGGCCCGCCAGATCGAGCAACAGCATGTGAGTATCGGTGCCACCGGTCCAGACCGGGATACCTCGCGCCACGAAAACCTCGGCCATGCGCCGTGCGTTGGCCACGACGGCGCGCTGATAGTCGAGGAAACCCGTCTCGACTGCTTCTTTGAAGGCGACGGCTTTGGCCGCAACGATCGGCAGCAGCGGTCCGCCCTGATTCCCCGGATAGACGCCGCGATCAAGGCTGCGCTGGAAGCCATCGGAATTGCGCGCGAGGATCATTCCGCCGCGCGGACCGCGCAGCGTTTTGTGCGTTGTCGACGTCACGACATCGGCAACCGGCACGGGGTCGGGATAGAGGCCGGCGACGACGAGCCCGGCGACGTGCGCCATGTCGATCAGGAGGTAGGCGTCGACGCTGTCGGCGACTTCCCGGAAACCCCGCCAGTCCATCACTCTGGGATTGGCCGAGAATCCCGCGACGATGAGACGCGGTCTGTGCTTGCGCGCAATCCGTCCGATCTCGTCGAAATCGACCGCGCCCGTTTCGCGATCGACACGGTAGTGGCGTGCCTGATAGTTCCGGCCGGAGAAGTTCTTGCTCGAGCCGTGCGTCGAATGCCCGCCCTGAGCAGGCTCGAGACTCAGCATCGACTCACCGGGCTCGAGCAGCGCGAAGTAGGCCGACGCGTTCGCCTGAGTTCCCGAGTACGGCTGGACATTGGCATAGGACGACCCGAACAACGCGTTGGCGCGATCGATGGCGAGACTCTCGATGTCGTCGGCCACCTCGCATCCGGTGTAGGTCCGCTTACCCGGGTAGCCGTCCGCGTACTTGTTGGTCAGAACCGAGCCCAGAGCCTCGAGCACGGCACGGCTGACATAGTTTTCGGACGCGATAAGATTGATCGTGCGTTCCTGGCGCACGACCTCGCGGGCAATGGCCGCTGCGATATCCGGATCGAAACCGGAGAGTGACGGCTCGTCGCTGCGCCTAACTGATCGCTTCGACGACACGAGTCCAGCATCGCGCCAGATTGTTGCGGTTGTAACCGCCTCCGCCCATTGCCAGCAGCCGGCCCGACGCCGTCCTTTCGGCGAGGGACTTGAGGCGCTCTGCGGCATGGGCATGCGCCTCGACGGAAAGCTGCAGATGGGTCAGCGGGTCGCCCGCAATGGAATCGGCACCACACTGCAGCAGATACAGCTCCGGCTGGTGGCGCTCGAGAAAGGCCTCTATCTCGTCCCAGGCCGCGAAGAACTCCGCATCGCCGGCGCCGGCCGGCAACGGAATATTGAGCTTGGTGCCGGCCGCGGCACCAGTGCCGATCTCGTCGCTCTTGCCGGTTCCGGGATACAGAAAGCGTCCGTCCTCGTGAGTATCGGCGATGATCGCAACCGGATCGTCCTCGAACCCGTAATAGACGCCGTCGCCGTGGTGGGCATCGATATCGACGTAAGCCACGCGCTCGAGACCGAAGTGATTGCGGGCGTGCTCGATTGCGACCCCGCAATCGTTGAAGACGCAGAAACCGGCAGCCCCGTCGCGGCGCGCATGATGCAGACCCCCGATCGGTATGAACGCCCGGCGCGCCTCCCCCGACAGGATTTTTTCCAGGGCGAAGACCGTTCCGCCGACCACGGCCGAGGCGGATTCGAATACGCCGCGGTAAGACGGCGTATCACCCGCGTCGAGCAGCCCGTGGCCCTGTTGCGAGGCGGCCTCGACGA
Organism: Gammaproteobacteria bacterium; assembly: GCA_050114575.1. GTDB lineage: Bacteria > Pseudomonadota > Gammaproteobacteria > Steroidobacterales > Rariloculaceae > DATCZB01. The sequence goes on from JASFSD010000094.1 coordinate 7,166, forward strand.
AGTCGACGTAGCGCTCGGTGTGAAACTGCAGGATCACGTCCCGCCCGGCGATTTCCGGCTCTATGATCTCGAGCCCGGCGCAGACCTCGGAACGCTCGAGCTCGGCCATGAACGCCTGGTGACGATCCGTGCCGAATGGATGGCCATTGGGAAAGCCGTAAGCCGCGATCGACGGCCCCGCCATCAGGATCGTGCGCGGGTCTGCTGTTTTCATGGGGTCAATGTTCACGGATAATGCGCGACCCTCGAAAATCGCTCTCCGCCATGGCTCAATACATCTATACCACGAACCGGCTTGCGAAGGTCGTGCCGCCCAAGCGGCACATCCTGCGTGACATATCCCTGAGTTTCTTCCCGGGCGCCAAGATCGGCGTGCTCGGGCTCAACGGCGCCGGCAAATCCACGCTGCTTCGAATCATGGCCGGCGTGGACCAGGAGTTCGACGGCGAGGCGCGACCGCAGCCCGGCATCAACATCGGGTATCTGGCGCAGGAACCGGAGCTCGATCCCGAATCCACGGTTCGGGAGACCGTCATGCAAGGCGTCTCCGAGCTCGCGGAACTGATCGAGCGGTTCAATGCGATCAGCGACCGGTTCGCGGAGCCGCTCGACGACGACGAGATGACGAGCCTGCTGGAGGAGCAGGGCAAGCTCCAGGATCAGATCGACTCGGCCGGCGGCTGGGAGCTGGAGCGCAAGCTCGAAATTGCGGCCGACGCGCTGAGATTGCCTCCCTGGGAGACGAAGATCGAATCACTCTCCGGCGGTGAGCGGCGCCGGGTCGCGCTCTGCCGGCTGTTGCTCTCGAACCCGGACATGCTGCTGCTCGACGAGCCGACCAACCACCTCG
>JASFSD010000095.1:0-8009 GCA_050114575.1 Gammaproteobacteria bacterium
TGCCTCGAGCGCATCCAGCTCGTCATTCTCGTCATCGGTACGGTCGCCGCCCAGATCATCGAGTTCCTCGATCCGGTCTTCGATCGCGCCGATGATGTCGTTGGTCGTCTTGCGGCAGGCACGGATGGCTGCGGGCAGCTCAACCTCTTGAACCAGCTCGCCGATGCTGTTCAGCTTCAGCAACCGGTTCTTGCGGCTGGCATTGGCTTCGCTCGCCACCCAGATCGACCCGTCCGGCGCGACATCGACACCCTCGGGATCGAAGTTGCCTTCCCCGATCGCATACGGATCGGAAATATCCATCGCGGCCGTCACGCGGGCCGGCGTGGTCGACGTATCGATCGTGAAAACCCGGCTGTTGTCGTAGAACGAATCCCAGACGGCGAGCAGCTCATGGCTGGACCCCGGTACATTCGTCAGCCCGGACATTGCGCTCCATGGAATCGGAGTCCCGTTCGGGCCATTGTCCGAGAGGATCTCCGGATAACTCGGCTGGCCGGACTGAAGCTCGTAAATCATCATCGTCGAGCGGACACCTCGGGGCGGATCGTCCTCCTCGCCCGACACGACCAGCAGATTACGACTCGGAATGGCCAGAACGCCTTCCGGGCCGAGCGGGGCGGGAAGGGATTGGCGGTAGACGACGTTGGCCTTCCCTTTGAGCTCATAGACTGCGACGAAGCTGCCGCGTTCTGAACCGACGAAGACGAGGTCGGGATTGAAGCTCGCGAATTCGATCGATTCCGGCTCCGTGCCCTTGTTCGCCGAGCGACCTTCCGGGTAATGGCCGATTCGCGCGGCGATGTGCTCGAGCTGGTTACCGCTGTCGAACAGCACCTTGCCGTTCTGATCGAAGATCGAGAATCCGCGGCTGCCGCCGAAGAGATCGCCCTCGTTGGCGGTGGCAATGTTGTAGTCGCCATTCGCTGCCGGGACCCATGTCAACGCATCGGGCTCACGCGGGATGTCGGACTTCGACTCGCTCTGATCGATCACGTCCTCGTCTTCCGTCGCGTCGATCTTGTCCAGATCGACCGTGCCGGCCGAGAAGCTGTTCTCGACGGCTCCGCTGACGAGATCGACGATCGCGATGCAGTTGTTTTCCTGCAGGCTGACCGCTGCCTTGTTGTCGGCGTTGATATCGACGAATTCCGGCTCCGGGTCCGCGTTCTCATAGCAGCCGGCGAGACCCGTCATGTCGACGTCGCGAGTCGTCCAGGTAAAAGGATTCGTCGGGTCGTCGAGGTCGACGATCACGAGCTTGCCGACCGGCAATTGCGGCAGCCCGCCATCGCCCAGCTCCTCGTCCCGCTCGTTCTCGATGACGACGGCTGCAAACTGATGATCCGGACTGATCTTGAGCGAATCGGGCTGACCGCCCAGATCAAGCGTCGTAACGATGCCCTGCGCGCTGACGTCGAGCACGGCGAGCTCACCACTCGGCGCTACGAAGCTCGGGCTCGTATTCACCCCAACCAGAGCGAAGTCGTTGCCCAGAATATCCACCGACGTCGGCTCGCCGCCGAGGTCGCCGGAAAGGCCCAGCGGCTGGGGGTCATGGGGATCCGTAATGTCGACGAAACCGACCTTACCGGTTTCTGCGTCGGTATAGACGAGCGTGTTGCCGTCCGCTGTTGCGGCGACGATCTCGGAAACGGTCTCGTCGCCGAGTGCCCCGTTCCGGTAATTCGCAAACGTCGAGATTCGATTGAAGCTCAGTGTGGGATTATTGGGAACGCCCTGCGCCCACGGCGGGGGTCCACTGCCTTCGAAGGGTTTTCCCTTCGCCTTGCCCTGGCCATGAGCCACGACGGCGAAGGAACAGATCAACGCACCGGACATGAGCCCGGCAATCGCCTTACGCATGAGTGATTCTCCTGTGACGAGTTAATTCTTGTGTCGCGAGGAGAGCCTATTAAGGCGACATGACCTGCCCGTTACCGAATTATTCCGGGCAGGTTTCAGGATTATGTAAAACGCTCTGTGATTATGTAAAACTAATCACCGGCGCCCTCGGTCGGCGCGACCCCCGTCGGTGCCCGACGCAGCGACTCCCGAACGCCCGCGCGGATGAAGTAGGTGTCGTCCGGCGCCTGGAAGAAATCGAAGCCTTCGCGGTCCATCCAGGCCTGCGGGCCGCCGAGATAGAGCCCCGCCTCGTTGGTGGCCCCGACGATCGAGTCGACCATGCGCTCGTAGCCGGGCTCGCCCTGCCGCAGACCGGAAAAGCTGCCGAGATCCGTGCTCGCCGCCATGACGATATCGACGCCGGGCACGGCTGCGATCTCCTCGGCAATGGCAACACCCGCGGGCGACTCGATCATTGCAACGATCATGACGTTGTCGTTCGCCGTCTGCCGATAGTCGTTACCCCAGAGCCCGCGATACTGGCCGCCGCCGAGGCTGCGCACACCCTCGGGCGGAAACTTGGCGTAGGTCACGGCAGCTTCGATCTTTTCGACCGTGTCGACCAGCGGCACGATGATGCCGAGCGCGCCGATGTCGGTCGCCTTCTGAATGTCGCCCGCCGTCGCATCCGGGATGCGGACGAAAGGAATCGCCGAGGCGCCGCGACAGGCCCAGATCATGCGGCCCACTTCCTGGTAGGTCAGCGGGCTGTGCTGCATCTCGATCCAGACGAAGTCGAACCCGGAGTTCGCCATTGCACAGTAGATGCTGGGATCGGAAGACGTCACCGTGCCGCCGACGACCTGTTGCCCTGCGGCAAGCTTTTCTTTGACGGTGTTGTAGATTCGCGAGGACTCTGTTTGCGCGCTGACTGAACCGGCAAAGACCAGTCCCGCCAGCCCGACGAGCTTCACGACTGAACGCACAGCTAACCCCCCCTGTTGAGTTTCCCCTCGAGTCTCTTATACACCGCGAGCGAGTTCTCCTCGAAGATCATCCTGCGCTCGGTTTCGTCTATCTTCGTGCTCTGATCGATGTAGCGCTTGGTGTCGTCGAAATAGAATCCGGTCTCGGGATCGATGCCGCGCACGGCGCCGACCATTTCCGAGGCGAACAGAATATTCTTCGTCGGAATCACCTCGAGCAGCAGGTCGATGCCCGGCTGGTGATAGACGCAGGTGTCGAAGTAGACGTTATCGAGCACGGCCTCGCTCAACGGCGGCAACTTGAGCATGTCGGCCAGACCGCGGAAACGTCCCCAGTGATACGGCACGGCGCCGCCGCCATGCGGAACGATGAGCTTGAGCTCCGGAAAGTCACGGAAGATGTCCGACTGCATCATCTGCATGAAGGCAACCGTATCCGCGCTCAGATAATAAGAGCCCGTCGTTTGCCAGTACGGCGTGTTGCAGGCGCCGGAGACGTGGATCATGCCCGGAACCTCGAGCTCGCACATCTTTTCGTAGAGCGGGTACCAGTACCTGTCTCCGAGCGCGGGTCCCGTGAAGAATCCGCCCGTCGGGTCGGGATTGAGGTTGCAGCCGACGAACCCGAGCTCTTCGACCGTCCGCTCGAGCTCACGTACGGAAGAGTCGATCGGCGCGCCCGGCGACTGCGGCAGCTGAGCGACGCCGATGAAGTTGTCGGGATACAGACACGTGAGCCGATAGATCAGATCGTTGCAGTGCTCGGTCCATGCCTGGCTCGTCGAGGCGTTGCCGATGTGATGACCCATCCAGCTCGCGCGCGGCGAAAAGATCGTGACATCCGTGCCGCGCTCCTTCTGCAGCTTGAGCTGGGCGGATTCGACGCTTTCTCGGAGCTGATCGTCGCTGATGTCGAGCGTGCCCTTCTCGGCCTGATGATCGGGGTTCTTCGCGAGCTCGGCTTTCTGTTGCTCTCGATAAACACCGAGCTCGTCGGGTGCTGTCGTATAGTGGCCGTGGCAGTCGATTATCATTCTTACTCGTTCCGTTCCGGCGCTTCCCCGCCTCGGGATCTCAAGCTTGGTGAACAAGCTTGATAAAATCAATCCTGCTACACTCGAGCGGATAATTCCGGGGGAATTCATAATGATTCGTCTCATCTCGATCGCTTCCGCCGTCGCCCTGACGGCGTCCGCCGCCACGCTCAACGCGCAAACCCTGATCGAGGACTTCGTCCCGGTGACGGACGATATGCTGCAGAACCCGGATCCCGCCGATTGGCTCATGTGGCGGCGCACGCTCGACTCGTGGGGCTACAGCCCGCTCGACAGCATCAACAAGCGCAACGTGGACGGGCTGCAGCTCGTCTGGACCCGCGAGCTGCACCCGGGTGAGCAGGAAGGCACGCCGCTCGTCTACGACGGCATCATGTACTTCCCGAATCCCAACGACATCACTCAGGCGATCGACGCGGCGACGGGCGACCTGATCTGGGAATACCGCCGCGGAGTGCCGTCGGATGTCGCGGAGTACTTCCCGGCGGCGCCGACCAACCGCAATCTTGCGATCTACGGCACTAACATCCTCGACAACGGCGCCGACGGCTGGGCCTATGCCATCGACGCGAGAACCGGTGAGCTGGCCTGGGAAACCCTGATCCTCGACTACCGGGCCGGCGCCAAGAACAGCTCGGGCCCGATCGTCGCCAACGGCAAAGTGATCTCGGGACGCAGCTGCGAGCCCGAAGGCGGCCCTGAGGCCTGCGTCATCACGGCATTCGACGCCAAAACGGGTGAGGAGCTCTGGCGCACGCGAACCATTCCGAGACCGGGCGAGCCCGGCGACGAGACCTGGGGCGACGTCCCCTACGAAGATCGCTGGCACGTCGGCATGTGGATGGTCCCGAGCTTCGATCCCGAGCTGAATCGAATCTATGTCGGCACGTCGGTCACCGCGCCGGCACCGAAATTCATGCTGGCCGGCAACGACGAGCAATACCTCTATCACAACTCGACTCTGGCCTTGAATGGCGACACGGGGGAGATCGAGTGGTACTTCCAGCATCTCGTCGATAACTGGGATCTCGACCACCCGTTCGAGCGCCTGCTGGTCGACACGGTCGTCGCCCCCGACCCCGATGAGGTCGAATGGATCAGCCCACGGTTGCGGGCCGGCGAGCAGCGCAAGGTTATCACCGGGATTCCGGGCAAGACCGGCCTCGTCTATACCATCGACCGCGAGACGGGGGAATTTCTCTGGGCCCGACAGACGACTTATCAGAACGTCATCACCGACATCAACACCGAGTCCGGTGCTGCAACGGTAGACCCGAGCAAGGTGTTCACGCGCGCCGGCCAGACGCTCACGATCTGCCCGGCACAGACCGGCGGCAAGAACTATCCCGCAGGCGCCTACAGCCCGCGCACCGGGGTCATGTACTACCCGCTGCAGAACACCTGCATGGAGACGACGTCGCAGAGTGATGAGCAGAGCATCGAGTCGCTGTACGCCATCAGCATGCGCTCGCAGCTTGCCCCCAACGAAGAGAATATCGGCACCGTGCAGGCGATCAACGTCCGAACCGGCGAGCTCGAATGGAAATACGAGCAGCGCGCCGCAACGCTTTCGCTGATCTCGACCGGCGGAGGGCTGCTCTTCGGCGGCGACGTCAACGGCCGGTTCCGTGCTTACGACGAGGCGAACGGAGACATCCTCTGGGAGGTCAATCTCGGTGCGCCCGTCAACGGTTATCCGGCGACATTCGCGATCGACGGTCGCCAGTACGTGGCCATCAGCACCGGGCCGTCCGGGCACGTGTTCGGTCTCGCGGCACTCGCCGGTATTGCGCCGGGATCCGGCAACCGGCTCTACGTCTTCGCTCTACCCGAGTAAGCGGCCCCCTGCCCCAACGATGGACCTCCAAGAGGGGTCAGAGCCCTTTTTGCAAAAAGGGCTCTGACCCCTCTTCAGCTCTGACCCCTCTTCAGCCCGCCGCTATACCTTTCCGCTCGATGCATGTACTATATGCCTATTGGTTAAAGGTATAAGGCCGAACCGGACGACCTTCCGGATTGGCCCGGATGGCCCCGTTAAACCACCAGGGCTGACCAGTCCCCAGGGCCGTCCGGACGGTCGTCCCCTTTGTTAACATCGTGCGCTTCTCACTGCGGTTTTCAGGGAGGCGCGAATGGGCGTCATGGTCGATGGTCGCTGGACGACCGACGAAGAGCTTTCGAAACTCAAGCACGAAGACGGCCGGTGGATACGTCCACGATCGTCGATTCGGCACTGGGTCACGCCCGACGGCTCGCCCGGCCCCGAGGGCGAGGGCGGTTTCAAGGCCGAACCCGGGCGCTATCACCTGTTCGTTTCCTATGGTTGCCCCTGGGCGCACCGAACGATGCTGTTCCGCGTCCTCAAGGGGCTCGAAGACCTGATCTCGCTCTCGATCGCGCTGCCGCGACGCTCGCCCGACGGCTGGATCTTTGCCGACGAGCCGGGCGAATACTACGACAACTGCCTCGGCAAGCACGCGCTCTGGGAGGTCTACGCCGAGGGCCATCCCGGCTTCACCGGCCGGGTCACGGTTCCGCTGCTCTACGACAAGCAGATCGGTCGCGCCGTCAACAACGAATCCGCCGACATCATTCGCATGTTCAACAGCGCCTTCGACGAGGTCGGTGCCAACGACAAGAACTTCTATCCCGTCGAGCTCCGTGAGGAGATCGACGAGCTGAATCGTCTGATCTACGAGAAGCTCAACAACGGGGTCTATCGGGCCGGTTTCGCCGAATCACAGAATGCCTACGAGGAAGGCTTCGACGACGTCTTCGCGACGCTCGACTATCTCGACGCACGTCTCGCCACGCGGCGATATCTCTGCGGGGACGTCCAGACCGAGGCCGACTGGCGGCTGTTTCCAACGCTGGTTCGCTTCGATGTCGCCTATCACTATGCGTTCAAGTGCAATCTTCGCAAGATCAGTGATTACGACAACCTCTGGCCGTATACGCGGGACCTGTATCAAACGCCGGGCATATCGGACATCGTATTTCCCGAAATTTACAAAAATGGATATTTCTCGATTTCCGAGCTCAGAAACCCTCTAGGCATTGTGCCTAAAGGGCCCGAGATCGATTTCACTGCCCCGCACGACCGGCCCAGGATGAACGCCGCCTGAACCGGGCCGTTGCGCGGCATGGGGCAGCCGATACAATTGGCAATCAGGCAAGGCGAATAAAGACAGGACAATTCGATGCACAAATTGCGTTATCTCGCGCCGCTCGCTGCGGTTGCGGTCATCGGAACGGCAAACGCCAATGGTTGGACCGTCGCAGCTGACAGCAGCTCGGTCGGCTTTACGGCTGAACAGCAGGGCGGCAAATTCAACGGCAAGTTTTCGAGCTTCAGCGCGGAAATCGATTTCGACTCTGCCGCTCCAGCAAACGGCAGCATCGTCGGTGTAGTGGAAACGGAGAGCGTCGATACGCGCGACTACGACCGCGACGCCGCACTGACGGACGCCGACTGGTTCGACCCGGCCAACTATCCCGAGGCGACGTTCACGTCGACGAGCATCGAATCGGCCGGTGACGGCAAGTTCGTGGCGCACGGCAATCTGACGATCAAAGGCAAGACCCAGCCCATCGATCTCACCTTCAGCTTCGACGAGTCGGGCGACACGGCAACGTTCGAAGGCATGATGGCGATCAACCGTTTCGACTTCAATGTCGGCCAGGGATGGAACGACACCTACATGGTGGGCAAGGACGTCGAAGTCACCATTTCGCTCGACCTGAGCCGCTAGCTCTCCTGTTCACGGCTGGCGTGCGCGATGCGCGCCAGCCGTCAGTCGATTCGAATTCCAGGCGCCGGAAAACCGGCGCAGAACTCATGCACCTCGGCGCCGATGGCGGCGAGCTTGTCGGCATCGTCGAATGCTGCGAGCGCGCGGTCGATCCAGTCCGCGATCGAGATCATGTCCTGCTCCTTCATGCCGCGCGTCGTGACAGCCGGCGTTCCCAGACGCAGCCCGCTGGGATCCATGGGCTTGCGCGGATCGAATGGAATCGTGTTGTAGTTGCTCTCGATACCGGCCCGGTTCAGGGCTCGCGCGGCAGGCTTGCCGTTGATGCCTCGCGTCGTGACATCGATCAGCAACAGGTGATTGTCGGT
>JASFSD010000096.1:0-7991 GCA_050114575.1 Gammaproteobacteria bacterium
ACGACCCCCTTCAGACTGCGCTCGCCACCGGCAGTCAAACTGTCTGCCGCGGCGTCGAGCTCCTCGGGCGTGCTGTCAGAGAAACTGGTAACCCGGATATAGCCATAGCCTCCCGCGAGGTATTCACTGAGCACCGTGTTGACGTGGATCGGCGCCCGCGTCAGCGAAAAACTCAGCAGGTCCTCATCGGAGCCTCGGCTGACATCCAGCCGCACTTCCGTTCCCGGCCGGCCGCGCATGCGGTTGACCGCAGCCTCGAGCTCATCGGCGTTGATCTGCATGTCGTCGATTGCGACGACGACGTCGCCGGCCTGGATTCCGGCATTGGCTGCCGGCGTGTCCTCGAGCGGCGCAACCACCATGACTTTGCCGTCACGCACTTCGATATCGAGCCCGACACCGGTGTAATTGCCTGTCGTGACGATCCGAATGTCTTCGTACTGGTCACGGTTGAGATACCTGGAGTGCTGATCCAGGCCGTCCAGCATTCCGTTGATGGCGTTGGCGACGAGCTCTTCCTCGTCGACCGCGTCGACGTACTCGTTGCGCACCCGCGCCAGCGCTTCGGTGATCAGGACGAGGCTCTCATCGTCGATGGCGCTCGCGTTCGCGACGGGGCGCGGTTGGCGCTCGGCCAGCATGGAACTCGAAATGGAAACCGTAAGCCCCAGCACAGTGCCGATGACAAGTACCAGAATGCTTCGCACTTTCAGTGACATATAGTTATTGTTCCGCTGGTACCACGCTCCCGCTACACGATATCACAGGCAGCCTGCGACCGGCAGCTTTCGGCGGCGATTTCAGCGGACCCAAGCCGCCGGATCGATGGGCTCGCCGTCGCGCCGAAGCTCGAAATAGAGCGCCGTGCCTAGCTGGCCGCCGGTATTACCCACCTCGGCGATGGCCTCACCCGGCGCAACCCAATCACCCACCTCTCTGAGCAAAACGGCATTATGTCCGTAGATTGTCATGTAGCCGTCGCCGTGCTCGATAATCATGAGCAGGCCCATTCCCGGCGTCCACTGAGCATGGATGACGCGGCCGTGATAAACCGCGCGCACGGCGCTGCCCGTTTCGGCCGCGATCAATATGCCGTTCCAGCGCACCCGTCCCGCCGCATCCCTGGCATCCCCGAATCCGGCCACGACCTCGCCGGCGACAGGCCAGCCCAGATTGCCGCGCTGCTCCGCGAACGGCTCGTCGCTCGAATCCGGAAAGGATTCGAGCAGCTCCGCAAGTCGTGTGATGACCTCGTTCAGATGCGCCTCTTCGGCCCGCATCTTTTCGATCTGCTGCTCGGATGACTGGATTCCCGAATTCAGCTCGGCGAGCAAAGCCTCCCGCTCCGTTCGCTCATGCTCGAGACGCTCTTCCTCGGCCAGTTCGGCGGCCCGAAGCCGCTCGAGCTCGGCGGCAACTGCCTCGCTTTCCTGGGCGAGCTCCCTGAGGCGGGCGAGCTCCGCATCCACTGCCGCGATGCGATCACTGCGATGGCGGCTCAGATAGTCGTAGTAGACGAGCATCCGACCGAGATCCGCAGGGTTCTGCTGGCTCAACAGCAACCGGACTGCCTCCTGCCGACCCGATACATAGCTCAACCGGACCTGCTCTCTCAGTGCCTGTTGCTCGTCGCCGAGCCTCGCGGCAGCGGCCTCGCGCTCCGCCTCGATCCGATCCCGACGGTCAGCCTGCGTTTCGATCTGCTCCGCCAGAGCCAACAGACCCGCTCTGGTCCGGGCCAGAGATTCCTCGACAAGCTTGAGCTCAGCCTGCCCATCGTCGCGGCGTTCGAGCTGCCGTTCGAGATCCCGCTCGAGGCGGACAATTTCTGCCCTCAGCCGCTCGAGATCCTCCTCGGAGGCCTCCTGGGCCGGTATCGGACTCGTCGCGGCCGCTGCGGCGAGCGCGGCCGTGACGGCCAGCATCACACCTCGGGGGCTTCGGATCGGCGTGGTCATGAAGTCGCCAGTTTATGCGCAATCGAGGCAATTTGTGCTAACGAGCCGCTGCTATAATCCCCCGCCTCATTCATCTGGCTCTGGACTTCTGATGGGCGAATTGATCGCCTTCGCCAATTCCCACCCGATACTCGCGAGTTTGGTCGTTGCATTTCTCGTGGCTGTTATCGCCTACGAGGCGCGACTCAAAGGCCGTGGGCTCGTGCAGGTATCCGCCGCGACGGCAGTCCAGCTGATCAACAAAGGCGCAATGATCATCGACGTCAGGCCGGAGGAAGCATATGCTGAGGGACACATCGTCAACTCGAAGCATTTCCCGCTGGCCGAGATCGAAAGCAACCCGGACGCTATAAAGAAAAAGAAGGACAAGGTGCTTCTGACGGTATGCGACTCTGGCCCCGTCGCGAAGCGAGCAGCCGACGCGCTGCGCAAGTCCGGATTCGAATCAGCATTCAGCCTTCAAGGCGGCCTGGCCGCCTGGCGCACCGAGAACCTGCCGCTCGTCAAGTAGTCCGGGCAGCAGGCTCACCAAACTTAGGAGAAGAGAAAAGGACCATGGCAGACGAACCCGCCCAAGCAACCAATGAGAGACAGCTCCTGCTGCAGAAGATCTACATCAAGGATATGTCCTTCGAGTCTCCCAAAGCGCCCGAGATCTTTACCTCGAGCGCCCAGGCCAACACTCAACTCAATATCGGCTCCGCCAATCGTCAGCTCAACGACGAAAACGTCGAAGTTTCGCTGACGCTGACGATCGAGTCGAAGGATGACGACCAGACTCTGTTCCTGATCGAAATCGTCCAGGCCGGCGTTTTCATGCTGAAGGGCTACAACGAGCAGGAACGGGCGCAGCTCATAGGCAGTTTCTGTCCCGGCACGCTGTATCCGTTTGCGCGCGAGGCCGTTGCCGAGATTGCTGCCAAGGGCGGTTTTCCACAGCTGCTGCTGCAGCCGATCAACTTCGACGCGCTCTATGCTCAGGCGGTTCAGCAGCGCCAGGCACAGGCGGCTGCGTCCGGCGATCAACCGCTGCAGGTACAGATGCCCGGAAGCGATGCTGCTGCCCCCGCCGATGTGACCTCGGCTGCGGGAGCGGGCGAGGACGACAAGCCGCAGGGTGGCGGAGAGACGCATTAAGCCCACCGGGCGGATCGCCGTTATCGGCGCCGGCTCATGGGGAACGGCGCTCGCGATTCAGTTCAGCCGCTCGGGCAGACCAACGACACTCTGGGGCCGCGACCGCGAGGCGGTCCAGGCCATGTCGGCTTCGCGCTCCAACCAGGCTTACCTCGAGGGCGTCGAGTTTCCCGACGCGCTCGAGGTGACGGCCGATCTCGGCGAGGCCCTCGAGAATGCCGATGACGTCGTCGTCGCCGTTCCGAGCGGAAGCTTCCGGCTGCTGCTCGAGCAAATCGTTGCGACCGGGATCCCGCTGGCCGGTCTTTGCTGGGCGACCAAGGGTTTCGAGATCGAATCCGGCCTCCTGCCGCACCAGATCGCAGCGGAAACGATGCCGGCCGATCTGCCGACGGCCGTGCTGTCGGGCCCGACCTTCGCCGCGGAAGTTGCGCGGCAGCTCCCGAGCGCAATGACCATCGCCTCGACCAGCGAGGCATTCGCACGCCGACTGGCCATCGCGATTTCGACGGATACGTTTCGCGCCTATCTCTCGGCAGATGTCGTCGGCGTCGAAGTCGGCGGCGCGACCAAGAACATCTATGCCATTGGCGCCGGGCTATGTGACGGCCTCGGATTCGGCGCCAACACCCGTATCGCGCTCCTGACCCGTGGGCTCGCCGAAATGACCCGTCTGGGAATCAAGCTCGGTGCCAGAAAAGAGACCTTCATGGGCCTGGCGGGGATGGGCGATCTGGTGCTGACCTGCACCGACGATCAGTCACGCAACCGGCGCTTCGGGCTCGCGCTGGCGCGCGGCGTTTCAGCCGCCGCGGCCCGCGCCGAGATCGGTCAGGTCGTGGAAGGCTATTACGCCGCCGATGCCGTCCACCGCGTGGCCGCGCGCGAGGCAATTGACATGCCGATTGCCGATCAGATCTATGGCGTGCTCTACGAGGGGCTCGACCCGCGGGACGCCGTGACCGCCCTGATGCGACGCCCGCTCATGTGGGAGCACTAGCCACCGCCGGCGAACCCGTGCTGGCGCCAGGCTTCGTACAGCGCAACAGCTGCCGCGTTGGACAGGTTCAGGCTGCGGTTTCCGGGCATGAGCGGCAGCCTGAGCACATGTTCGGGCGGCAGGCTCTCGAGCACCGCGTCGGGCAGACCGCGCGTTTCCGGGCCGAGCATGATGGCATCGCCGGGTTCGAAACGGGCATCGTAGAACGATTGCCGGCCTTTGGTCGTCAACGCAAAAACCCGTGAGTCGCCGAGCGAGGCGAGGCACCCGGCCAGATCGTCGTGCTCCACGACCCGGGCCAGCTCACGATAATCGAGGCCGGCACGACGGACTCTGGCTTCGCTGAGCTCGAAGCCGAGTGGATGCACGAGATGCAGCGTCGCCCCTGCATTGGCGCACAAGCGAATGACGTTGCCCGTGTTCGGCGGAATTTCCGGTTGATAGAGGATCAGGTGGAACACGATAATTGCGCCGTGGATTCCAACCCCGATCTCTCAGTCAGCTTTTGCGGTATCACGCTCAGGTCACCGATCGTTCTGTTGTCCGGTTGTGTGGGATTCGGTGAGGAATATACGCGGGTCGAAGGCTTCAGCAACCGTGACGTCGGCGCCATCGTACTGAAAGGAACGACGCTCGCGCCCCGGCTGGGCAACGACCCGCATCGCGTTTGGGAAACGCCGGCCGGCATGCTGAACGCGATCGGCCTGCAGAATCCCGGCGCACGTACCGTCGTCGACGAAATTCTGCCCAGACTCGATTTTGAGGAAACGCGATTCTTCGCCAATGTCTGCGGCTCCACCGTGGACGAGTACGTCGAAGTCACGCGCATCTTCGACCAGTCCCCGATCGATGCGATGGAGATCAACATCTCCTGTCCGAACGTCAAGGAGGGCGGCGTCGCCTTCGGTAACTATCCGGACATGTCGGCCGAGGTGGTCGCCGCATGCCGCGCCGTCACGAGCAAGCCGCTCATTACCAAGCTATCGCCGAACCAGACCGATATCGCTCAGTCCGCACGCGCCTGCATCGATGCCGGCACCGACGCGCTGTCCGTCATCAACACCCTCATGGGAATGGCGATCGACGTCGAGCAGCGCAGGCCGATCATCGGCAATGTTCAGGGCGGGCTGTCGGGACCTGCAATCCGGCCGATCGCGCTGCTCAAGGTGCACAAGGTTTACGCCGAAGCGGCCCGGGACAATATTCCGATTATCGGTCAGGGCGGCATAGAGACGGCGCACGACGCGCTCGAGTTCATTCTGGCAGGCTCCGGCGCCGTGGGCGTTGGAACATCGCTGTTTTACGATCCGCTCGTTGTGCAGAAGATCAACCGCGGCATCGCGGCATATCTCGATCGCCACGAAATAGAGTCTGTCGACGACCTGGTCGGCAAGCTCGAAATCGCAGCGGCACTGGACCGCGCCGTCAGCGGTTGACCCGCGCCTTCGAGGCGGGATAGGGACTACCGCATGTGCAGCTCGACGATGTCGCCATCCGCGACCGGATGCTCCGGTCCCACCTGCTGACCGTCGTAAACCGCGTCACCCCAGGCGCGCGCGTAACGCAGAGAGCCCGCGATATCACGATGCACGAGCGCCGCGACATCGTGGACAGTTGCACCTTTGCGCACGGTGAACGGCTTGTCGGTCTCCGCCGGCTTGCCGGGCATCTTGGTATACACCCGGACGATGGCCAGGTGCTCGAACAGGAACGTCCCTATCTGTTCGAGCCCTGCTCCCGTTTCCGCTGACACGGCCACTGCCGGAAAGTCGACGCCAGCCAGCTCGAGCAGCGCCCCGAGCTCACCGGGATCACTGGCGAGATCCGATTTATTGCCCACCAGCAGCGTCGGCAGACGAACCCGGAACAGATCTTCGTCCTCTGAGACTGCGGCGGCACTCACGGGCCATTCGGCAGTCAGGGTCACGTTCTTCTGCTCGAGCAGCTCCCGGACCAGACCGACCGCTTCCGGTGCAGCGGGGTCGGACAGATCGACAACCAGCAGCGCCGCATCGGCCGGAGTCAGCGCAGTCTGGATCCAGGGCGCAACGAAATCGGCCGAGACGGCCGGCATGTCGATGAGCTGAAAGCTGATGTCGGCGAACGGAATCATCCCCGCCATGAGCTCGTGAGTCGTATGCGGATAGGGTCCGATCTGCGCACGCGAGCCCGTCAGCTTTGCATGCAGACTGGACTTGCCGCTGTTCGGGGGACCCAGCATCGCGACCTGGGCCGCACCCTCGGGGCGAATCGAATGCACCGGGCCGGATCGCTTGCCGCCCTTCCGGGGGCCGCTGAGCTCATCGCTGAGCGCCTTGATACGGCTCTTGATATCGGCCTGCAGATGCTCCGTACCCTTGTGCTTCGGGATCGTCCGCAGCATTTCCCTGAGGCAATCGAGGCGCTCTTTTTCGTCGCGCGCAGCCCGAAAGGACTGCTCCGCCTTCTTGTACTCGGGGCTAACGTTCGTCGGCATTGCGGACCAAATTATGCACCAGCGGCCGCTCCGCCGACCCCGGCCTCTGGCCTCGCCGATACGGGCTCTGGTTTAATTCGGCCTTGCTGCAGCCTCGAGGTCGCTCCGCTTGGCCATACATCCCACTGCCATCGTATCCCCGAAGGCCGAGATCGCGGCGAGCGCCGAGATCGGTCCGTTCTGTGTCATCGAAGGCGACGTCGTCATCGGCGCTTCAACCACGGTTGAATCGCACGCGAGAATCGGCAGCAATTACGGCAGCGTAAGAATCGGTGAGAACAATCTGATCCAGTGCGGTGCCGTGCTCGGCGGCCCGGCACAGGATTACAGCTTCGCCGACGCCGCCACGGAGCTCGTCATCGGCAACCGCAACCGAATCGGCGAATACGTGAGCATCAGCCTCGGCACCAGCAAAGGCGGCGGCACGACTCGTGTCGGCAGCGACAATTTCATCATGGCGTTCGTTCATCTCGGTCACGACTGCCAGATCGCGGATCACGTCGTCATCACCAACGGCACGCAGCTCGCCGGCCACATCACCGTCGAGCATCATGCGCTTTTGAGCGGTCTCGCCGGCATCACGCAGTTCGTGCGTGTCGGCGCCTACAGCTTCCTGACCGCAGGTTCGTTCGCCAACAAGGACATCCTGCCGTTCACGATTGCCGAGGGACACTGGGCCGTGCCGAAAGCCATCAACCGCGTGGGCCTCAAGCGGGCGGGCTTCGGCCCGTCCGAAAGGAAGAACGTCGAGAAGGCCATTCGCATTGCGATCGACAAGTCGTTGACCATGTCGCAGGTGGACCAGCGAATTCGCAATGAGTGCGATCTCGACCACGCGATCGAGCATCTGCTCGAGTTCATCGCAACGTCCGATCGGGGGATCTCGAGAGGATGAAGCCGGTTCGCGCGGCCGTCATCGGCGTCGGCTATCTCGGGCGCTTTCACGCGCAGAAATATGCCGCGTCGGACCAGGCTGAGCTGATTGCAGTCTGCGACCTCGATGAAGCGGCGGGACTGGCAGTGGCAGAGGAAACCGGAAGCCGCTTCCTGGCCGATTTTCGTCAGCTGGCCGACTCCGTCGACGCCGTCAGCATCGCGGCGAGCACGAGCGCGCATCACATGCTGAGCAAGTTTTTCCTCGAGCGCGGCGTGCACGTCCTGGTCGAGAAGCCGATGACGGTCACGAGCGCCGAAGCGGCGGAGCTCACGGACCTTGCCGAACAGCGTGGTCTCCGGCTGCAGGTCGGACACATCGAGCGATTCAACCCGGCACTGACTGCAGCTCGCGAGGGGCTCGAGCGACCTAGCTTCATCGAGTGCCACAGGCTCGCGCCTTTCACCCAGCGCAGTGCCGACATCAATGTCGTCCTCGACTTGATGATTCACGATCTCGACGTGATTCTCTCGCTGGTCGACGCGA
>JASFSD010000097.1:0-7936 GCA_050114575.1 Gammaproteobacteria bacterium
TCATCCTGCCTGTTTGAGGAATGTCCGGGCACAATTGCAGGGAGCGAGCTCCGCACTACGAAGCCGGCAGCCTTTCATTGACCGGTGCGGCGGCGATGGGCACATGCTGCACATGGCCGCGACAGATACGTGAGACCATGCCCGCATCCGAAAACCAGCGGATACGCCGATGATACTGATGCATGCGACTCTGATTGCCGTGTTCGTCGCAGCGTTCGGAGTGCTGATCAGCCGGCGGGTACGGGCCAATACCGCCTGGTCATCCATGGTCACGCCGCTCGCGTCGATTATCGGCAGCGGTTTCCTCGTCTCTGTGCCGCTGCTCGCCGGAGCCGTCGGCATCTGGGCTGTCGCCGCGGTCCTGGGCCTGACGGTGCTCGCGTATCTGATCGGCGGGGCGATTCGCTACAACATTCGCTACGGAGGGCCGATCTTCGATCCCGCGCAGCCCGGTCACGTGATCAAATCGATCGAGACTCTGTCGCATGTGGTGCTGACTGGCGCCTATTTCATATCGGTGGCGTACTACCTCGTGTTGCTCGCCGAGTTCGGCATGCGGCTCATCGGGCTGACCGACGCGCTGATTGCAAACTGGGTCGCCACGGCGATCGTCGCAGTGATCTGCGCCGTCGGCACCATGGAGGGCCTCGACGGCGTGCAGCGGGCGGAGAAATTCACGGTCAGCGCAAACCTGGCCGCCATCGCGGCGTTGCTCGCGTCACTCGCCATCTTTGGCTTCGACCTGCCGCCGGACTACGGTTGGGCAACGGAGGCGGAAGTCGCGCCTTCGTTCGACTGGAGTAGAGTCAGATTCCTGATGGGGCTCCTGATCATCGTGCAGGGTTTCGAGACGACGCGATTCATGTCGCAGATGTACGATGTGGAAACCCGCGTGTCGGCGATGCGCCGGGCGCAGATCGTGTCGTCGATCGTGTACGTGCTTTTCTTCATCCTGATGATCCCGCTGTTTCCCTATTTCACTTCGGACACGGACGTCGCCGGTGTCATCAGCGTCATCGACCGCGTAAATCCCTGGCTGCCTTATCTCGTCGCGGGGGCCGCTATCGCGAGCCAGTTCAGTGCTTCGGTTGCGGATTCGATCGGCGCCAGTGGCCTGATCACCGAAACAACGCAGAAGCATATCAATGCGAATCACTCCTACATTCTGATCGCCGCCGTCGCGATCTTCGTGATCTGGGCGACCGATGTCGTCTCGATCGTGGCGCTCGCCTCACGAGCCTTCGCGCTCTTTTATGCGCTCCAGTGCGCAGTCGCCTTTCTCGTCGCGCGTCACCGGGGGGATCTCGTCAGGGCCGTCGCGTTCGGCGCGCTTGCCGCGCTGGCGTTAGCGGTCGCTACGCTCGGTATTCCGGCCGGCGGGGCCTGAGGAGCAGGCGCCGAAGCGGGGCCTGCGACAATGCCGCAGCCGTGAGCCGAGCCAGTTCCGAAAGAACCTATAATCTGCCGATGGACAAGAACTGGAACGTGTACCTTTCAGGCGAGATTCACACCGACTGGCGGAAAAAAATCATGGCCGGCTGCTCGGCCGGGCACCTGCCCGTAACCTTCACCAGTGCCGTCACCGACCACGATGCGAGCGATGAGGCGGGCGATGTGCTGGGAGTGCCGGAGAGCCAGTTCTGGCGCGACCATCAATCAGCGAAGATCAACGCCATTCGGATACGAACCCTGATAACGGACTGCGATATCGCCGTGATTCGCTTCGGTGACAAGTACAAGCAATGGAATGCGGCCTTCGACGCGGGTTACTGCGCCGCGTCGGGCAAGCCGTATATCACCTTGCATGATGCGGATCTGATTCACGCTCTCAAGGAAGTCGATGGTCCGGCGCTCGGTTGGGCGACCACGACAGAGCAGGTCGTGGAGATTCTGAAGTACGTTACGACGAAGCAATAGCGAGCCAGCGGCCACCGTTCTTGGCTCGCGATGACAAACCACCCCGCTGTCCAGCAACTCAGCCTCGGGCCGGCGGCGCCAATCTTTCGACGTGCATTCCCGAAACATGGTGTACAGTCTGAATTGGCTTGCAGCGGCGCGGCACGTTGCGCGCACAGATCGAAAACCAACAAGAGGGTGATGTCATGCCTACGTATCTCTATCAACTCGCGTACACGCCTGAGTCTCTGGCTGCCCAGATACAGCAGCCCCAGGATCGGCTGGTAACGGCGGCGAAGCCGGTCGCTGATTCCGTCGGCGGCAAGGTGCTGGGCGGGGGCTACGCTTTCGGCGATTTCGATCTCGCGCTCCTGATCGACGCACCCGATGACGAAAGCATGGCGGCCGTAGCAATCGCAGTCGCGGCCGGGGGGTCCGTCAAGGCGTCGAAGACGACGAAGCTCCTTTCCGGCGAGCAGTGGGTAAGCGCTCTCGAGAAGTCTGGGCAGGTCGTGGCGGCTTACAAGCCAGCGAAGTAGCGCGACCCGGCTGCTCGACGGGTCACGCGCCCTTCGTGAGTCAGATCTCCGGGTGCCTGCAGCTGTGCGTCTTCAGTGCATCTCCGCATCGTCGACGAGCGCCTGCATGACGGCTGTTTCGAAATCGTCGCGAAGCTGCTGGCGCGTTGCGAGGAATGCGGACTGCGTCATGTAGATGCCGATGACGTTCTCCACCGGGTCGATGAAGAAGTGCGTGTTGAACGCGCCGCTCCAGCCGAAGCTTCCGTTCGACAACAGCGTGTTGCGCTCGGCGCGGTCGGTGACGACGCGAACGCCGAGCCCGTAACCTTCACCGGCCGTGCGGCCCGGCAGCGTGCCGGGGACGAACGCCGAGCGCATCAGTTCCACGGTCTTGCGGCCCAGATACGTCGTGCCGTCGACCTGGCCGCCGTTGGCGAGCATCGTGGCGAACTTCAGATAGTCCTCGGCCGAGCTGAACAGACCCCCGCCGCCCGAGAAGTAGGCCCCGTTGACGAAGCTCTGCTCCCCGCGGGGTTCGAGTCTGCCGTCGACACTCGCATATAGGGTCGCAATGTTCGGGTGATCCTCGGGCGGGAAGAAGAAAGTGTCGTCCATTCCGAGGGGGCCGAAGATGCGCTGCTCCGCGAACTGGTCGAAGGGCACGCCCGATGCCACCTCGACTGCACGCACCAGCGTGTCGAAGCCGAACTGCCCGCTGTAAGCCCAGCGCGTGCCGGGCTCGAAATCGAGCGATACGCCTTCGAGGCGAGGTATCACGTCGGCCAGCGACTCGTTGGGGCCGATGGTGATCGCGGGCTGACCGGAGCCTGCGCGCGTCATCAGCCCGGCTGTGTGCGTGAGCAGATCGCGCAGCGTCACGTCGAACCTCAAACCTCGCGATGCCGGGCTCGTGCCGACGTCCGCCGTCACGGCCAACCCGCCGAGCTCCGGGACGAAGCGGGAAACCGGGTCGTTCAGCCGCATCTTCCCTTCCTCGACCATCATCAGAACGGCGACGGCAACGACCGGCTTGGTCATCGACATGATGCGAAATACGGCATCGGTCCGCATCGGCCGCGCGCTCTCGACGTCCATCAGGCCTCGAGCTTCGAGATGCACGATGCGACCGTTGCGTGCAACCAGCGTTACGGCACCCGGAAACCACTGCGCGTCGATCCGTTCCTGCATCAGCTCGTCGATGCGATCGAGACGTTCGCCCGAGAAGCCGGCCAGCGCTCGAGTCGCTTGTGCCGCTGCCGTGATGGGTGTGGCGCAGAATGTCGAACAGATAAGCAGAAGGATCAGACCGCGTGATGAGCGTTGCATGGCTGTCTCCGGTTGGAACACTGCGTACGGCCTGCACTCGGCCGCCCCGGTTGCAGATTACGGGCGTCGTGCGGCCGTCAGAGCTCGACGAAAGCCAGCGCGTTGTTCGGATTCATCGGGATCACGAGCTGGTTCTGGATCGAGTCGTAGCACATCGAGGCGGCGCTCGGAATGCCCGTCGCGATGACTTCCGCCTCCCGGCCCGGCTCGATCTTCGAGACGCTGCCGAAGCGAACGCTGCTGACGTACTTGATGCCGTCCTCCGTCACGACGAGGCCGTCGTTGCCGGATTCGGCCGCGTACTCGGTACGCACGATATCGCCGCTCGGGTCGTACGTGACGACGGCGTTGGTGTTGATGTTCACAACGACGATGTTGCCGTCGTTGTCGATCGCGACGCCGTTTGGAAATGCGAGTGGCTCCCCGTCGGCGAAGACCGAAACCTGACCGTCCGGTGTGACCTTGTAGATCAGCTCCCCGGGGGTCGAGTCCGATATGTAGGCCGTGCCGTCGTCGGCAACTCCGATGCCGTTCAGGAATCCTGCGTTGGGTATCTCGATGGAGCGCAGCGGCCGGCCGGTGCTCAAATCGAATGACCGCAGGAAGCCGGAGTCGACCGTGTACAGCACGCCGTTGCGCACAGCGCTGCCGATCGGATCGATCAAGGTCAGCCCGTCCCGCGTGGCGCCGATCCACTGGGCGGTATGCACGCTACCGTCCGGGTTGATAAGGGAAACGAAGCCGTCTTCTGCGGCACCCTCGCCACGAATACCGGCATTCATCGCGAGAATCAGATTCCGCTCGGGGTCGAAGGTGCAGCTCTCGGAGAAGTTGAAGCTGCCGAAGACCTTGACGTTGTCCGACATTTCCATTCTTACGCCGGCTTCGTTGACCGCGCCGAGCGGCGCGCCGGCCTGAAATTCCTGTGCGCTTGCGGTAATCGATCCGGTCATGGCGACGGCAATCAACGCTGCCGTTGTTGTTCCCTTGTTCATTGTTCCCCCATGGAAGAAAGGCGTATGGCAGATAGTACTGATAAAGTGGCTGGGACGGACGAGGAAAGTATTTCCCCCGCGCGACCTCAGCCTAAAGCCGATCCGTTACTCGTTCAAATAGCTGCTCGCTGCCTCGAGATCGCATTCGACCGAGCTGGCGGCGACATCGGGCCGGTAGTGCCACTGGAAGCTGCTCGCAA
This sequence comes from Gammaproteobacteria bacterium, assembly GCA_050114575.1. GTDB lineage: Bacteria > Pseudomonadota > Gammaproteobacteria > Steroidobacterales > Rariloculaceae > DATCZB01. Next base: position 4,939 of record JASFSD010000097.1, read on the forward strand.
CGGGCTCTGTCAGAAACTCCGGGTCCTCCAGCTCGAAACTGTAGTCGAGGCTCAGACCATCGGGCGCGGGGCTAAGCCGCTCGAGAATGCGTTTCCCGGTCCCCGATGGCACACCGAAAGCATTGCCGATTTCATTGTCGGCGAAATGCGTCGTTTCGATGACGAGCACGTCGCCGTCCCAGCGGCCAACCGAGTGGCCCTGCAGACTGCGCTCGGCCGGCGGCGGCCGGCCATCCATGTAGATGGTGCGTGTGGCCCCCATCCAGTCGGCATTGAGCGAAATGTAGTCGCCGTGGTCCTCGAGCACTTTCGCCGTCGGGTAGACCATGACGGTCGGCGCGGTAGCGGGAATGCACTCGGAGTGCGCAAATCCGGCGAACACATCGTAGCGGTCCTCACCGGCCAGACCCGCCGGCGTCAGGTTCCAGGAGCCGCGCCAGCCGACGAAATCGAACAGCGCCGTTCGGTCCGGAACCCAGGTGCCGATCACGCTGTCCGCGCTCGGCAGGTCACCGCGTGCGCGTTCCCTCGCGTAGCGTACCGAGAGCCTGACGACCGTTCCGTCGGCCTTCAACGCCTCGCGCGCCAGGTATTCGTTGCTGTTCGGCACACGGCTCGGGCTCGCGTAGACGACGATGCGGTCGCCGGGTGCGAGCGAGTCGCGCGTCACCCCCATAGGACCGAGCAGCGAAGGCCCGTCCGCCTCGAGCTCGATCGTGCGCACGCTGCCGTCAGCATTGCGAGTCTCGAGCAGCACCGTGCCATGCGGATTGGTCCAGTGGTTCTCGAGTACGGTCCCTTCGATCGTGACAATGGTGTTGCCGTCGAATGTGCTCGTGCCGTGGTGCGCAGACGCTTCGTTGGCGGTGAGGGCGAGCAGGACGATCGATGCCGCCGCCGGAGCGATCTCCGAGGGCGGCATGACGCGGGGCATGATCATTCGCGCGGGGCTGGTGTCACGGTGATGCATTCGGGAAACGGGTTTCATCGGCTCATTGTGAACGAATCGATCAACCTCCGGCCGAGATTTGCCATTCCGATACTCGGAATTCAATTTATTCACTTGACTTAGTCATTCGAATAATTAATCTTGCAGGCATGAACCAGCCCGCCCCACAGCCTACCGACAGGCCTGCCGGAACTGATCCGTCGCCGGGCACAGACGCGCCCACCCGGGGCGACGCCACGCGTGAAGCGCTGATCCGCGCCGGCATCGAGATGTTCGGCCGCGACGGCTTCGATTCCGCGAGCACAAGGGCGATCAGTGAGGCCGCCGGCGTCAACCAGGCCCTGATCGGCTACCACTTCGGCGGCAAGCCCGGCCTCTATCTGGCCGCCCTTAAGTTCATCGCCGACAGTGTCGCCGCAAGAATCGGCCCTCTGGTCGCCACGATCGAAGCCGAGCTTGATGTCGAGATCGATGCCGATAGCGGCGGCGCGGCGCCCGGTCGTGCAATCGCGCTGCTTCACGGCTTCACGGATGCGTTTGCGGCAATGCTGACAAGCGAAGATTCCAAGTCATGGGCGCGGCTGATACTGCGCGAGCAGCAGGACCCTTCCGAAGGCTTCGAGCTGCTCTACGAAGGCGTCATGCGCCGGGTTCTGGATATGACGACGCGGCTCGTTGCCCGCGCGCGCCGCTTAGATGCGGCCGACGACCGGTGCAAGCTCACTGCGTTGACGATCGTCGGCCAGATGCTCATTTTCCGGGCCGGCCGCGAAGCCGTCCTGCGTCGCATGGAGTGGCAGTGCGTTTCGGAAACCGGGCTTAAAGCCATCCAGGCCGAGATCCGGCGCAACGTCACGGCAATCCTCACGTCGGAGCACCCGCAATGACAGTAACAAAACGGCTCCTGATCGTCGTCGTCCTCGTCACCGTCGTGGCCGCGGCCGCAATCTTCTGGTCGCGCGTCGACGAAGAGAACAACAGCGACAGCCTGACGCTCTACGGCAATGTCGACATACGCGAGGTCGAGCTCGCGTTTCGCGTGGCAGGGCGGCTCGAGACGATGCATTTCGACGAAGGCGACAGCGTCGAGGCCGGCGAGATCGTCGCCGAGATCGACCCGGTTCCCTACGAGCACGGGCTTGCCGTGGCAGCCGCCCGCGTCGGCCAGGCACAGGCCAATCTCGATCGCTTCGAATCGGGCAGCCGTCCGCAGGAGATCGCGCGCGCCGCCGCCGCGGTCACCGAAGCGAGGGCCGCAAACGACAACGCCCGGCGTGAGCTCGAGCGGCAGAGTGGTCTGCTCGAGTCCGGGGCCAGCAGTCAGCGGACGGTCGATGCGGCGCGCAGCCGCCGCGACGAGACGGCCGCGAGACTTGCGGCGGCGCGGGAAGCGCTTGCGCTGGCCGAAGAGGGTTTCCGCGACGAGGACATTGCCGCCGCCGAGGCCGATCTCGCCGCAGCGGTTGCCCAGCGTGCGCAGAGCGAAACTCAGCTCGATGACACGAGGCTCGTGGCCCCGAACGGCGGAACGCTGATCGCGCGCATCCGCGAGCCGGGCAGCATGCTCGCGGCCGGCATGCCGGTCTATTCGCTGTCGCTGCGCGATCCCGTCTATGTCCGCGCCTATATCGACGAGCCGCACCTCGGTCGGATCGCGCCCGGCATGGCGGTCACGATCACGACCGATTCGTCGGACGAGACCTACGCAGGCGAGATCGGGTTCATTTCGCCGCGGGCCGAATTCACGCCCCGCAGTGTCGAGACGACCGAGCTTCGCACCGATCTCGTCTATCGCCTGCGCATCGTCGTTCCCGAGAGTGACGAGGGACTGCGGCAGGGCATGCCGGTAACTGTGAACGTCCCGCTGGATGCCACTGGCCGGTAGCTCGATGTCCGCTGCCGTCGAGATTTCTGCCGTCTCGAAGCGCTTCGGCGAGATCGAAGCGCTGAGCACGGTCGATGCCACGATCGAGCGCGGCCGCCTGACCGGGCTCGTTGGCCCGGACGGGGCCGGCAAGACAACGCTGCTGCGGATGCTGACCGGATTGA
>JASFSD010000098.1:0-7911 GCA_050114575.1 Gammaproteobacteria bacterium
ACGAAATACTATTGCATTGCAATAGCCGTTGTTCTGCGCCAACATTGATCGGCTAAGCCACCAGAATCCTCATTCCACGATGCGCCACATCATCTCCATCTTGCTGCAGAACGAGGCCGGCGCATTATCGCGTGTGTCCAACCTGTTTTCCTCTCGCGGCTACAACATCGAGAGCCTCAATGTCGCGCCGACCGTCGATCCGACGATTTCCCGCCTGACGCTGGTGTCGCGGGGCTCCGAGGAGGTCATCGATCAGATCTGCAAGCAGCTCGGCAAGGTCGTGGACGTCGTTGCGATCACGGATCTGACGAGCTTCGATCATATCGAGCGGGAGTTTGCACTGTTGAAGATCAACCTCGATGGCAGGCCGCCGTCCGAGCTCGAGGCCAAGATTGCAGATTTCAACGCCAGAATCCTCGACGATAACCACGGGCACTACACCATCGAGTGCATCGGTGGCAGTCAGGAGATCGACCGGTTCATCGAGGCAATCGAAGGCACGGGTGAGCTGACGACAGTCGTTCGCAGCGGTGCGATGGCGGTCGCGCGCGGCGCACCGGTCTTCGGTCGCGCCTGACAGCCTCTTACGAGAGGCGCTCTGGCGTGACAACGACCCGCTCCAATCTCGAATACCTGGATCTGGCGAAACGCGTCGTCGTCAAGATCGGGTCGTCGTTATTCATCGACCCGAAGACCGATGCCCTCGATCGAGGCTGGCTCGAGGCGCTGGCTGACGATGTCGCGGAGCTGTGTCGGGAGGGCAAGGAGATCGTGATCGTGTCTTCCGGCGCCGTTGCGCTCGGCCGGCGGGAGCTCGGGCTCGATCCCGGCAAGGCAAAGCTCGAGGACAACCAGGCGGCCGCGGCGGCCGGCCAGATCGTGCTGGCGCACGCCTACAAAGATCTGCTCGGCGCGCGCGGAATCAAGGTCGCCCAGATTCTGCTGACGCTCGACGACAGCGAGAGCCGCAAGCGCTACCTCAACGCGGTGCGGACGCTGACGACGCTCACGCGCGCACGAGTCGTTCCCGTCATCAATGAAAACGACACCGTTGCGACGGCTGAGCTCAGGTATGGTGACAATGATCGATTGGCCGGGCGAGTCGCCCAGATGATCAGCGCCGATTGTCTCGTGGTTCTCTCCGACGTGGATGGCCTCTACGAGACGGACCCACAGCAGAACGCGAACGCCCGACACATACCCGTTGTCACCTCGGTCGATTCCGAGCTCTTCGACATGGCCGGCGGGCCGGGGTCGAGTCACGGCTCGGGGGGTATGTTCACGAAGCTCGAGGCAGCCCGTATCGCGACCAGCGCCGGTTGCCACATGGTCATTGCCAGCGGTCATGTCGCGAGGCCGATCAGCGCGCTGCGCGACGGCGGCCGCGCGACCTGGTTCGTCGCGACCGGGACGCCGCAGGCGGCGCGCAAGCGATGGATAGCCGGCAGCCTGAGTCCGAAAGGCCGAATCGTTGTCGACGCCGGTGCGCACAAGGCGCTGGCTGAAGGCAACAGTCTGCTGCCCGCGGGTGTGGTGGCGATCGAGGGGCAGTTCGAGCGCGGCGATTCGGTCAGCGTCGTGGACAGTTCGGGGGCCGAGGTCGCGCGAGGCCTGGTTGCTTATTCGCGTGACGAGGCCGAGGCGATTGCCGGTAAGCGCTCGGGCGACATTGCGCAGGTCTTGGGATATCGCGGTCGGAATGAGATGATTCACCGTGACGATCTCGTATTGACGTCACAGGATCCGATTTCATGAGCACAGCGGAACAAGCGATCAACTCGAGCCTCAGAGAGGAGATGTTCGCGCTCGGCAGAGCGGCCAGAGCCGCCGCCGACGAGCTCACACGTACGTCCAGCGAGGCGCGGAACGGCGCGCTCCGGGCCGCGGCTGCTGCGATCCGCGAGGATGTCGGCGCCATACTCGAGGCAAATGCACGGGATATGGCAGCGGCTAAGGCGCGTGGCCTGTCAGCGGCCATGCTCGATCGGCTGGCGCTCGACGAGTCGAGGATCGAGGCCATGGCGGCGGGTGTCGAAGCCATAGCCGACCTCGACGACCCGGTCGGGCAGGTCATCGCCGAGTGGGATCGGCCTAATGGGCTCAAGATTCAGCGTGTGCGGGTGCCGCTCGGCGTCATCGGAATCATCTACGAGAGCCGCCCGAACGTGACGGCGGATGCCGGTGCGCTCTGCCTCAAGAGCGGGAATGCCGTCATCCTGCGCGGCGGCAGCGAGAGTGCGGCGTCGAGCCGGGCGATCCACGCCTGCCTCGTGCGTGGCCTCGAGGCCGAGGGTCTGCCCGCAGCCGCCATCCAGATCGTGCCGACTCAGGATCGAGCAGCCGTCGGAATTCTGCTCGGCGAGATGGCCGACTACGTGGACGTCATCGTGCCGCGCGGCGGCAAGGGCCTCATTGCGCGCGTGCAAGAGGATGCGCGCGTACCCGTGATGGGGCATCTGGAGGGCATCTGCCATACCTACGTGCACCAGGCGGCCGATCTCGATATGGCGCGCGACATCGTCCTCAACGCCAAGATGCGGCGCACGGGGATCTGCGGCGCAACGGAGACCGTGTTGATCGACCGCGCCTGTGCCGGTACCCATCTGGGTCCGATTGCCGAGGCGCTCATGGATGCCGGATGCGAGGTCAGGATCGACGGCCTGCCGATCGAGGTCGACGGCGTCACGCTGACGGTGCCGGGGGCAAAACCCGCCAGCGCCGAGGACTTCGGGCACGAGTTTCTCGACGCCATTGTGGCGATAAAGATCGTCGCAGGTATCGACGAGGCGCTCGAACACATTCGCCGTTATGGCTCTGGGCACACCGAGGCCATCGTGACGGAAGATCCCGCGGCGGCCGAGCGGTTCCTCAACGAGCTCGACAGCGCCATTCTGATGCACAACGTTTCGACTCAGTTCGCCGATGGTGGCGAGTTCGGAATGGGCGCTGAGATCGGCATCGCAACGGGCCGAATTCATGCGCGCGGCCCGGTCGGTGCTGCCGAGCTCACCAGCTATAAATACGTCGTGCGCGGCACCGGTCAAACGCGTCCCTGACTTCGGCCCCAAGGCGGAGGCCGGGCACTCGCGCTCGAGCGGTCCTCTCTGATATGACCGGCACCGGGACGCAATTGATGGATTAGCGCCGATGCTCGAGAACGACAGTCGGTTCGATCTGATCGTCATTGGTGGTGGCATCAATGGCGCCGCGATTGCGCGCGAGGCGGCGCTCATGCGCCACGATGTGCTGCTGCTCGAGCGCGACGACTTCGGCTCAGGCACCAGCGCGACCTCGACCCGGCTGATCCATGGCGGGTTGCGGTATCTGGAGCATGCCGAGTTCTCGCTCGTCTACGAGTCGCTTTCCGAACGCGAGCGGCTGCTGAAAACGGCGCCGCATCTTGTCTATCCCCTGGAAATCTATCTGCCGCTGACGGCCAGCTCCCGTCGCGGGCCGCTGACGATACGCCTCGGGATGACGCTGTATGACCTGCTTTCGATCCGCAAATCCCTGCCGCGCCACCGCATGCTGAGCCGTGACGAAATGCTTGGCGCGCTACCGGGACTCGACTCTGAAAAAGTCGTCGGTGGCGCCGCCTACTTCGATGCCCAGGTTCAGTTTCCGGAGCGGCTTGTGCTGGAGAATGCACTCGACGCCGAGGCAGCCGGGGCCACGCTCGCGCCGCGAACGGCTGCGCGCGAGCTGCTGGTCGAATCCGGAGTCATTCGAGGCGTCGCCTGGGAGTCCGGGGCCGGGCGAGGGCATGCGCTCGCAGCGGTCGTCGTCAATGCGGCGGGTCCGTGGGTCGATGACGTTCTCGGCCCGTTGAGCGACACCAGGTTGATCGGCGGGACCAAAGGCAGCCACCTGATCGCCGAAGCATTCAACGGCGCGCCGCCAAACGCGGTCTATGCGGAGGCGACGAGCGACGGCCGGCCGTTTTTCGTGATTCCGTGGAATGGTCTGTACCTGATCGGGACGACTGACGAGCGCTATGTCGATGACCCTGCCGATGCGAGGATCAGTGAGTCGGAGTTTAACTACCTGATTGCAGAGACCCGGCATCTGTTTCCGTCTGCGTCGGATCTCGAGGATCGCGTCTGCTATACCTGCGCCGGTGTCAGGCCGCTGCCGCCGACAGAAGGCGTCAGCGAGGGTGCCATTACGCGGCGGCACATCATCGAGCCGCATCCTCGCGTCGACGGCCTCTATTCCGTCATCGGCGGCAAATTGACCACTCACCGCGCGCTAGCGCACGACTGCATGCGCAAGCTTCGCCGCCGGTTGCCGGTCGCGCACGAGAGCCCGACCGCAGACAGGCCGTTGCCCGGCGCTCTGGAGAGCGATGAACGCGACTCGTTGCTCGACGATCTCGGTCGCTCATTCGGGGCCCCGACGGCGAATCGGCTGTGGCAGGTTTACGGCGGCGTCAGCCTTGATCTGGCTCGACGCGTGAGCGAAACCAAAGAGCTCGGTCAGCGTGTCGGGCCGAACTCGGATCTCATTGTTGCCGAGCTCGTGCATTCGATCGAGCGTGAGCACGCAATATCGCTGGCCGATCTTTTTCTGCGGCGAACCATGGCGGGTGCTCAGGCCGACCTCGGCAGGCCGTCGGCGCAGCTTGCTGCCGACTGGCTCGTTCGTCTCGGTATCTGGGACAAAACCAGGGCGTCCGACGAGGTCGAGGCATACCGGCGAGTCCTTCGCCGGTATGCCGTCCCTGCGCCGTGGGGCAGATCCGGCTGATCGATCCGGATCGAATGGCATCAGGTTGTCGTTCGGACGCGGTCCGCGACGGCGAGCTCGACCCGCCTTGGCGGTGCGCCGGTGTCAGATCGGTCCAGCACCGGCGCCTGAATCGCGAGCCGCGTGTAGTCGATTGCCGGCGCTTCGGCTTCGGCTGCGATCACCGGTGTGGTCTTGATCGGAGCAGGGCGTTTGGCCGTCACGACAATCACCTCCGTGGCGGGCGCCTCGTCAGCCTGCACTGCATCGAGGGACGCGGCGGCAGCGATTGCAAGAATTGTCATGGTGATTGTTTTCATTGTGATGCTCCAATCCATCGGGTATGTGCCAATTAGAACGGAGCACTCGCCAATAGGTTACGGCGACGACGATCAGGTAAGTCGCAGCGACGCGTTCGCGTTACGCGCAGATTGACAGGCGTGAATCAGGAGCTCAGCTTCGGTCGACGGGCTCGAAACGCATGGTCGGCTTGTCGCCGCGGCGGGAATACAGATGCTCGGCTGCCATATCGGCGAGGGCACGATCGCGTTCCATGCGCGTGGCGTACCAGTGCATGTGCTCTATATTGCCGCCGAGCAATCGTTGCAGCGGATCCCTGGCGTCTATGGTGACGCGTACGCCGAAATGCCTCTCACGCCGCGCGGCTGCGCTCAGGTTGTGCTCGTGGCAAAGGTCCATTGCGACATGATAACCAAATCGACGCAGCCAGCTCAGCCCCGTGCCGGGCGCTGGCGCTCGGCCGCACCGTCACGCTCGGGCCAGCCGAGCACTCGTCGCGTCAAAAACAGATAACCGGGCTTGATCAGAAGTCGCCATCCTCTTGCCGGCCACATCGGCGTTGCCAGAATTTCCCGCTGGCGTGCCGTCAGCGCCTCGGGGAAATAGTGGCGCTTGTGCTTGAGCAAGTGCCTGAGGTCCTCGCGGGCCAGCATCCGAAACAATCGACTGCGGCGCGAAAAGCATACCGCCAGCTGAAAGTCGACGATGCCGGGCGTTCGATCGTCACGGCGGATCCAGTTGGCTTCCTTGGCGAGGTCGTTATGGGCGACACGCCGCCGATGCAGGCGGCGAACCAGCCGGAGGGCCTCGCGAAAGTACTCCGGCGACTGCGGCGCGTCGCGATACATTACGTCGCCCGCCAGAAAGCTGCGGATCAAACGGTCGCGCTCGACGCGGATCAGCGCAGGCACGCCGTCGATTCCGTCGAGGCGGGTCAGTGCTTTCGCTTCGCGGCGCGCTAGAAATCGCGCGAGCCCCGGCCAGCTCGCCGCCCGCAGGTCTCTGATGGTTCGCGCCGAATCCGGCGTTTCCTCGCAGTAGATATCGCCAAATGAGCCACGTTTTAGCTCTATACGAGTAGCCATAGTGCGATCCTGGCCTTTAGACTCCTTGATCGATCCTGTCGTAAAGGGTGCCACGCTGCCTGCAAAAGTCACACAGGACTTTTTCGTCGTCGGTGGGCCGGTGCAACCGGATCGGCCGTGTTACATCCGCCGCCCGGCCGATCGGGAGTTGCTCGAAGCGATCGGCGCGGCGCAGTTTTCCTATGTGCTGGGCCCGCGGGCGATGGGCAAGTCCAGCCTCATGGGTCGCACGATCCGGCGGCTGCGTGCCGATGGCGAGATTGCGGCCGTCGTTGATCTGGCCCAGATCGGTACGCGTGCCGACAGCCTGGATTCTGCGCGCTGGCAATACAGTATCGCCTATCGAATCTGCCGCGAGCTCAGGCTCAAGGTCGATCTTCAGGCGTGGTGGCAGGAGCGGACGCTGCTGTCCAATGAGCAGCGTCTGGTGGAGTTCTTCTGGGACATCGTGCTCGCCAACACGGACGTATCCGTCACCGTCTTCTTCGACGAGGCAGAGCGGCTCATCGATCGGCCGTTTGCCGGCGAGCTTTTTGCCGCCCTGAACAGCGCCTATCTTCGCCGAGTCTCGGAGCCAGAATACTCCCGCCTCAACTTCGTCGTGCTCGGTGTCGCATCGGCCGAGCAGCTTTGCCCGGACGTGGATTCGTCGCCGTTCGCGACGGGAAGGGCTATCGGGCTCGACGACTTCACAGTGGAGGAGTGCCTCGGCCTCGCTCCGGGATTCGACGGGCCCGAGGACATCGTCCACGGGCTGCTCGAGCGAATTCATGGCTGGACGCATGGTCAGCCGTATCTGACGCAGAAGCTCGCTCGAGGCGTGGCCAGAAAAGGTGGCGCGCTGGCCGATCTCGACCCGGCGCTGCATGAGTTGTTTCTTGCTCCGCGTGTCGCCGCAGCGGAGTCTTATCTCGGCCAAATGCGGGCAATGCTCGCTGATGGCACGGCGCGTGGGCGTCAGGCGACCGCAATGCTCACGCGATTGGCCAAAGGTCGGGAGTTGATCTTCGACCCGAGCTCGCCGGCGCAACAGCTGCTTCACCTCGGCGGTTTCGTCAGCAGTGATGAGAACGGGATGCTCCGATTCCGTAATCGGATCATCGAAGAAGCGTTCGATGTGGATTGGGCGCGAACTGCGCCTCCACGCCAGTGGCAGCGACCGGCGGCGGCAGCCGGCGTCGCGGCACTCGCGGTCGCGATGATTGCGTACTGGTACACGCAGGTCCTGCCTCGGCCCTATATCGAAACGCTGACGCTGGTCGCAAGCGACTATCAGCTGGCGCAGCAGGCCCACGAGCGCCTGGGGCGCTTGCCGGGCTTCGGGCGACAGGCCGATGAGCTGCTGACAGACGTCATGGTGCGGCGCAGCAGCGAGGCCGAGACGCTGGTAGAGGCGAGGGCGGCGGATGAAGCATTGCGCAGCCTGCCGGACCGCAGCGAGCTGGCAGACCGGCTCATGGCGGCGTTCTGGCTCCGGCGCTCGGAGGCGGCGGCGCATCTCGGCGACCGCGACCCGGCGCTGGTCTATGCACTTGCCGCGCTCGAAGCGGGCTCGGATGAGGCTCGCTCTAGGGCTGCCAATCTGATCGACGGTGATTACGCTCTGCTCGACCAGAGCATCCATTTCGACGCGGCGTTGACCGCTTTCGAAGTCGATTGGGCCCGGCAGCAGATTGTCGCAGTCGATGCCGATCATCGTCTGCACCGAATCGCGCTGGCGGATGCCGGACCGGGATCGGCAGCCGTCGGAGCAACAGGCGCACGGGCCTCGACGTTGCGGCTGACCGCGCTGGAGCACGTT
>JASFSD010000099.1:0-7872 GCA_050114575.1 Gammaproteobacteria bacterium
GATAGCAGCCGCTCTACTTGGTACGCTGGCCTTATCGGCCGCGACTGTCGGGGTCGCGCAGCTGTTCGAGCCGCTCGATCTGAGTGGCGAGGAGATGTTCATGCGCTACTGCGCGGCCTGTCACGGAACGGACGCCCGCGGCACGGGGCCCGTCGCCCGCACTATGAACAAGCGCGTGCCCGATCTTACGCAGCTTGCTATCAGCTCGCGCGGTGAGTTTCCGGCACAGGCTGTTCGGGACGCGATCGACGGACGCGCCATGGCCGTTTCTCACGGCACGCGTCAGATGCCGGTCTGGGGTTACGAATTCTGGGTCGAGGAAGGAGCCGATGTCGTTGCGGAACGCACGGCCCGGCAGATGATCAATCGAATCGTGGCGTATCTCGAGTCGATTCAGGCATCCGATGAGCCGCGTGGTTTCGAGCTCGAGGAGGGGCCTCGCTTCTAGGCTTGGCACCGCTTTCCTGATACGATAGCGGCGCAGGTTTTGCGGAGCCTGGGACGACCGGCCTTCACGAGGAAGGTGTCGTTTCACGCGCCTTGGAATAGGCCGGCTAGGTCGTTGATTGAAATGGGGCCCCGTAAGGGGCTTTTTAGTTGACTGAATCCGGGCTGGCCGCCTGGTCGGGAGGATGACGGTGACGCGGAGATGGGCCTTTGGCCCATTTTTTGTTTTACGCGTAGGGACGAAGTCACCGGATGCTCGATGAACAAAGAGGAACTGATTGAGTTGCTGGAGCCGCCGGTCAATGCGCTGGGCTATGAGCTCGTCGACCTCGACCTCAAGTTGGGTCGAGGCGGACTCCTGCGCCTGTTCATCGACAAGGAGCCTGCCGTGACTCTGGCTGATTGCGAGCAGGTCAGTCAGCAGATCGGTGATCTGCTGGATGTCGCGGATCCGCTGCCCTCCGGCTACGTGCTCGAGGTGTCGTCGCCGGGATTGGATCGAAGGTTGCGGACGCCGGAGCACTTCGCCGCGATGGTGGGCGCAGAGATTCGGGTCGAGCTCAGACAGCCGCTCGAGGGCCGGCGCAGATTTCGCGGCCATCTCACTGCGGCGGATGACGACAGCATCGAAATGGATGTTGACGGGATGAAATGGCGCTTGCCCCTGGCGGACGTGAATGTCGCGCGGCTCGTGCCGACGGGTTGAATTTGAGGTTGAGACTGTAACGAGATGAGCAAGGAAATCCTGATGGTCGTCGACGCCGTCTCGAACGAGAAGGGCGTCGAGAAGGACATCATCTTCGAGGCGATCGAGGCGGCGCTCGCCAGTGCGACGCGCAAGCGGCACGGTGACGACATCGAAGTGCGAGTGGCGATCGATCGCGAGACAGGAGAGTACGAGACCTTCCGGCGCTGGATGGTCTTCGCGGATGACTCCACCGAGCTCGAGGAGCCCGACCGCGAGCTTCGCCTTGAGGATGCGCTCGATATCGACCCGAACGCGGTGCCGGGCGAATATGTCGAGGAGCCCATGGAGTCGGTGGAATTCGGCCGAATTGCCGCACAGACGGCCAAGCAGGTCATCGTGCAGAAGGTCCGCGAGGCCGAGCGTGAGCAGGTCGTCGAGGAATTCGAGGGACGGCAGGGCGAACTCCTGAGCGGCATCGTCAAGCGGGTCGACCGCAACGGCGTCTACGTCGATCTCGGAGGCAACGCCGAAGGGTTTATCCCGCGCGAGCATTTGATCCCGCGCGAACCGATAAAACCGCAGGATCGCGTCAAGAGCATGTTGTTCGACGTTCGGGCCGAGATTCGTGGGCCGCAGCTGTTCCTGACACGCACGTCCCCGGAATTCCTGATCGAGCTGTTTCGCATCGAAGTTCCCGAGGTGGGCCAGGGCCACATCGAGATCCTGGGCGCGGCACGCGATCCGGGGTTGCGTGCCAAGATCGCTGTCAAGAGCAACGACAACCGGATCGATCCAGTCGGCGCTTGCGTAGGCATGCGCGGGTCCCGGGTTCAGGCCGTGTCCAACGAGCTCGCGGGAGAGCGCGTCGACATCATTCTGTACGACGAAAACCCGGCGCAGTTCGTGATCAACGCGATGTCACCGGCCGAGGTGCTTTCGATCGTCATGGACGAGGATGCGCACAGCATGGATGTCGCGGTCGAAGAGGACAAGCTGTCACAGGCCATCGGTCGCGGTGGACAGAACATTCGGCTGGCGAGCGAGCTCAGTGGCTGGGAGCTCAACGTGATGACCGAGTCCGATGCCGACGAGAAGAGCGAGCAGGAGGCTCGCGAGCTGGTCGAGACGTTCATGAAGGAGCTCGACGTGGACGAGGACGTTGCCACGATTCTCGTGCAGGAAGGCTTCTCTTCACTCGAGGAAGTGGCTTATGTGCCGGCGAGCGAGCTCCTGCAGATCGAGGAATTCGATCAGGATATCGTCGACGAGCTCAGAGTCCGCGCGCGTGACGTGCTGATTACGCAGGCGATCGCCACCGAAGAGGTCATCGATCAGGCAGAGCCTGCCGACGATCTGCTCGAGCTCGAAGGGATGAACAAAGAGCTCGCATTCCTCCTGGCAAGCAAGGGCATCGTGACTCGCGAAGATCTGGCCGAGCAGGCCGTGGATGATCTTGAGGAAATCGAAGACCTGGATCCGGAGCGTGCGGCCGAGTTGATCATGGCCGCTCGCGCGCATTGGTTCGAGAGTGAGCAGCAGGCCTGAGGGTTGAGGAGAGCTGCATGTCGGAAGTAACAGTCGCTAAATTTGCCGAGGCCCTGAAGGTGCCGGTCGATCGCTTGATGGACCAGCTGGTCGAGGCTGGAATCGAGGTTTCGGGCTCCGAGGACCTGATCAGCGAGGATGCCAAGCTCGAGCTGTTGACGCATCTGCGCCGGTCTCACGGAAGACAGGATACGGCCTCGTCTCCGCGCAAGATCACCTTGAAGCGCAAATCGCAAAGCGAGCTCAAGCTCGCCAGTGGTCAGGGCAGGGCACGAACCGTCAACGTCGAGGTTCGGCGCAAGCGAACCTATACGCGCCGGGATGTGCTCGAAGAGCAGGCGCGGCAGCAGCAGGCCGAGCTCGATGCGACGCGCCAGGCCGAGCAGGATGCGCGAGAGGCAGCTGAGCGTGCCGAGCGTGAGCGGCTGGAGGCACTGGAGGAGGAGCGCCGTCGGCAGACCGAGGCGCTCGAGGCGCAGGATCGACAGCGGGCCGAGGAGGAAAAGCGTCGCCAGGAAGAGGCCGACGAGGAAGCCCGACGGCGCGTAGAAGAAGAACGCCGGGCGGCAGAAGAGGCCGCGAAGGAGGCCAAGGAGCGCGAGCGCGAGGCCAAGGTGCAAAAAGAGATCGAGCAGCGGCAGGCCAAGCGCAAGGGTGCGCCCGGGCCCGACCACACGCTGCACGTGGCGGATGGCGCCGCCGGACGTCGGCGCAAGAAGCGCCCGCGGCGTCGCGCGGTAAACGTGTCGGTCGATGCGACGCACGCGTTCGAGAAGCCCACGGCTCCGGTCGTCCGCGAGGTCGCGATTCCAGAGACGATCACGGTAGCGGATCTATCGCAGCGGCTGGCGCTGAAGTCGACCGAGGTCATCAAGGCCCTCATGGGCATGGGAATGATGGTGACCATCAACCAGGTGCTGGATCAGGACACCGCGATACTCGTCGTCGAAGAGATGGGCCACAAAGCCAAGGCGCTCAAGGAAACGGCGATCGAGGACGAACTGCTCGCCGAGACTCTGGAAGAGGGCAAAGAGGGCGAGGAGGTCTCCCGCCCGGCCGTTGTTACCGTGATGGGCCATGTCGATCACGGCAAGACCTCGCTGCTCGACTACATTCGAGCGACCAAGGTCGCAGCAGGCGAAGCCGGCGGTATCACGCAGCACATAGGCGCGTATCACGTAACCACGGACAAGGGCACCGTGACCTTCCTCGATACACCAGGCCATGCGGCGTTTACAGCCATGCGGGCCCGTGGAGCCGAGGTCACGGATGTCGTCATCCTGGTCGTAGCGGCCGACGACGGCGTCATGCCGCAAACCAAGGAGGCCGTCGAGCATGCCCGCGCGGCGAAGGTCCCGATCGTCGTCGCAGTGAACAAGATCGACAAAGAGGACGCCGACCCGAGCCGGGTCAGGAACGAGCTCTCGCAGCTGGATGTGATACCCGAGGACTGGGGCGGCGATACATTGTTCGTCGACGTCTCGGCTCAGACCGGGCAGGGGATCGACGATCTCCTGGATGCCGTCACGCTGCAGGCCGATCTGCTCGACCTCAAGGCACCGGACGAGGGTCAGGCTCAAGGCGTCGTGCTCGAAGCGAGTCTCGAGCGGGGCCGCGGTGCCGTCGCCACCGTGCTGGTCAACAAGGGCCGGCTCAAAGTCGGCGATATGCTGCTGGCGGGTCAGGAATACGGCCGCGTTCGCGCGATGTTTGACGAGGCCGGCGAGCCGATCGAGGAAGCCGGGCCATCCATTCCGGCCGTCGTCGTCGGCCTGTCGGGAACACCGACAGCCGGCGATGAAATGCTGGTCGTCGCCAACGAGCGTAAAGCCCGCGAGGTCGCCGAGTTCCGACAGGGCCGCGAGCGCGACGTCAAGCTGGCACAGCAGCAAGCGTCCAAGCTGGAGGACG
Source organism: Gammaproteobacteria bacterium (assembly GCA_050114575.1). GTDB lineage: Bacteria > Pseudomonadota > Gammaproteobacteria > Steroidobacterales > Rariloculaceae > DATCZB01. The sequence goes on from JASFSD010000099.1 coordinate 4,592, forward strand.
TCTTCAGCCAGATGCAGGAGACGGGCGCCGTCAGTGTCCAGCTCATGATCAAGGCGGATGTCCAGGGCAGTGCAGAAGCGCTCAAGGACGCCGCGGAGGCGATTTCGCACGAGGAGGTCAAGGTCACTGTCATCAGCGCAGGCGTCGGTGGTATCACCGAGTCGGATGTCCAGCTCGCTGCGGCTTCCAGCGCGATCATTCTGGGGTTCAACGTGCGCGCCGACTCGGCAGCCCGGGCGGCCATCAAGGATACCGGCGTCGATGTTCGCTATTACAGCGTGATCTACGAGGCGATCGACGACGTCAAGGCCGCGGTCAGCGGGCTGCTCTCACCGGAGATTCGTGAGCAAATCGTCGGTCTCGCCGAGGTCCGCGAGGTCTTCCGATCGCCCAAGCTCGGTAATGTGGCCGGATGCATGGTCGTGGACGGCTACGTCAAACGCAGTAACCCGATTCGCGTGCTCCGCGACAACGTCGTGATTTACGAAGGCGAGCTCGAGTCGCTGCGTCGCTTCAAGGACGACGTCCAGGAAGTCCGCGCCGGCACGGAGTGCGGCATCGGCGTCAAGAACTACAACGACGTCAAGGTCGGCGACCAGATCGAGTGCTACGAGCGTTCCGAGGTCGCGCGAGAGCTCTGACCGGTGCCGCGGGAGTTTTCCAGGCATCTGCGCGTTGGAGCGGAGCTCGAACGCGTCCTGAACGAGCTGCTTCAGTTCGAGGTCAAGGATCCGCGCCTTAAGGACGTTCGGGTTACGCACGTCGAGGTCAGCGGCGACCTCGGAGTGGCCCGCGTCTTCTACTCCTGCCTCGATCCCGATAGCGATCCGGAGCCGGCGAAGCTGGCACTGTTGCGGGCGTCCCCTTTCCTGCGCACGCGAGTCGGTAAGGGGCTGCGCCTGCGTCGCGTGCCCGAGCTCCGGTTCGAGGTCGATATGAGCGCCAGGGAAGGTCTTCGAATCTCGAAGCTGATCGACGAGACCGCGCCGGCCGGCAGCGACGAGGACCCGGTGGACGCCTGACCAATGCCAGCCAGATCCAGTCGTCCCACCAGGCCGCTGGCGGGCATCGTCCTTGTCGACAAGCCTCAGGGCTTGACTTCGAATCGGGTGCTGCAAAAGACCAAGCGGCTGTATCAGGCCAGTAAGGCGGGCCACACGGGCACGCTGGATCCGCTGGCTACCGGCATGCTGCCGATCTGCTTCGGCTCGGCGACGCGTGTCTCCGGGATGATGCTCGAGGCGAGCAAGCGTTATGAGGTGACGGCTGCCTTCGGCCTAGCTACCGCGACGGGTGACTCGATGGGAGAGATCACGGAAATTCGTGATTCGGCGCCGCTTACGCTCGACGCTATAGAGCCTGCCGTTGGCCGCATGGTCGGACGTACGAGCCAGGTACCGCCGATGTTCTCGGCCGTGAAACACGAGGGCAGGCGACTCTACGAGCTCGCCCGGCAGGGAATGGAGGTGCCCCGGGAGCCGCGTCAGATCGAGATCCACAGCCTGCGTATCGAGGCGCTCGAATGGCCGGAGCTCAAGCTCAGCGTCCATTGCTCGAAAGGCACTTACGTCAGAACGCTGGTGACGGATCTGGCCGGCGCCCTCGGCACGGTCGCCCATGTGACCGCCCTGCGGCGTCTGGCCGTCGGACCATTCCCCGAGGCGCGCATGGTGGCTCTCGACACGCTCGAAGAGGCGGCGCTGGAGGGCCTCGAGAGTCTCGATCGCTGGCTGCTGGGGATCGACGCGGCACTGACCGATTGGCCGGCCGTGTCGGTGGGCCAAGAGCAGAGCCTGGCGCTTCGGCAGGGTCGCGAGGTCGAGATCCCGGGGGGTAAACCGCCGGGCGAGGTGCGTATTTACGACGATGCAGGCAGCTTTATCGGGACCGGGATGCTGTCGGGGCGGGGCGGTATCAAGCCGACACGAATTTTTCAGCGCTGAAACCTTGGTCAGGCTTGAGTTGTTTGGTTAGAATACGCGCCCTGTTAAGACGGGTATTAAAGACAGATAGGCCGCGACCCGCGCGGTCTGGAGAACGACAGCATGGCTCTAAGTCCGGAACGCAAGTCCGAAATCCTCACTGAGTACGGTCGTGGCAAGAACGACACCGGCTCGACCGAGGTCCAGGTTGCGTTGCTTTCTGCTCGGATCAGTCAACTTACCGAGCACTTTGGTACGCATCACAAAGATCACCATTCGCGCCGCGGGTTGCTCCGCATGGTCAATCGTAGACGGCGCCTTCTGGATTATCTCAAAGGCATTGATCAGGCACGCTACAAGGAACTGATAGCGCGGCTTGGTCTGCGGCGTTGAATCCAGACCTGTTTCTCGAGCTTCAGAGCCGGCTTGCCCGGCTCTGATCTTTTTTGCCCCGCGGTTTGAATTTAGAAACGCTGTGGTAACGATTCTCAAAGGTTGAAAGCGTGAAAGTAACTAGAAGCTTTAAATTCGGGGCGCACGACGTCACGATCGATACGGGCGTCATCGCCCGCCAGGCCGATGGCGCGGTCATGGTCAACATGAACGACACGGTCGTTCTGGTCACCGCCGTTGGCGAGAAGTCGGATCAATCGGGAAGGGACTTCTTTCCGTTGACCGTCAACTATCAGGAAAAGACCTACGCCGCGGGCCGAATTCCCGGCGGGTTTTTCAAGCGGGAGGGCCGCCCCAGCGAGAAAGAAACGCTGACCTCGAGACTGATCGATCGCCCGATCCGGCCGCTGTTTCCGGATGGATTTGCACGAGAGGTGCAGGTAATTGCCACCGTCGTCTCGGTCAACCCCGATGTCGATCCCGATATTCCCGCTCTGCTAGGCGCCTCGGCGGCGCTCTCTTTGTCGGGATTGCCGTTTCTCGGCCCGATTGGCGCAGCGCGCGTTGGTTACCGCGACGGCGACTATCTGCTGAACCCGACTTTTTCGGAGCTGGCTGAATCGGAGCTCGACCTCGTCGTCGCCGGTACCGCGAATGCGGTCCTCATGGTCGAGTCGCAGGCGAAACTGCTGTCCGAGGAGGTCATGCTCGGCGCCGTCATGTTCGGCCACGAGCACATGCAGGTTGCGATCGAGGCGATCAGCTCGCTCGCGGAAGAAGCCGGGCGTCCGGCAATCGATTGGACGGCGCCCGAGGCCGACGAAGCGCTATCGAGTGCCGTCGATCAGGCGGTCCGCGAGCAGCTGACCGAAGCCTACGGGATCGCCGAAAAGCAGGCCCGCTATGCACGCATCGGTGAGCTCAAGAGCAGTTGCATCGCTGCACTGGCCGAGCCCGACTCGTCGA
>JASFSD010000100.1:0-7844 GCA_050114575.1 Gammaproteobacteria bacterium
TCAAGCCCTCAACCTGGCTGCTCTGGGCTGGCCCGGGAATCCTGTTGCTCGGCGGTGGCTTCGTCTTCGCGCGCATCCTGCGTGAGCGTATGCAACAGCCGCTGGACGAGGAGGAGGCCTGATGGCCGGCTTCTGGGTCGGTGCCGGTGCGATGATCCTGATCGCGCTGGGCTTCCTGTTGCTGCCGCTCCTGCGTGAGCGCAAACAAAGTGGCCGGACCGAGCTGAGCGGCCCGCTGGTTGCCGTCGCCGTCGTGCCGGCGGCCATCGGTCTCTATCTCACAGTGACGACGTTCGACCCGGAGCTTGCGGACCAGGTCGCGGCCGACGAGTACGCAATGCTCGAGCAACTCGAAGCACGGCTTGCGAGTGATCCGAGCGATATCAACGGCTGGGTACTGCTCGGGCGCAGTTACATCCAGCTCGGGGACTACGAGCGGGCGCGCGGGGCGCTGGAACAGGCCTGGAATCGCACCGACGAGCCCGACGACCTGCTCAAGCTCGCCTATGCACAGACGATGCTGTTTACGGTGGAAGGCGCTGCCCTGTCGCTGGCCGGCGATCTGGTGGAGGAGGTGCTGGCAAGCTCGCCGGAGAATGAAGCGGCAATGCTCTGGGGAGGTTTCGTTGCGATCGAGCGCAATCAACCTGCCCTGGCAGCCGAGCGCTGGACTTCGCTGCTCGCGACCAATCCACCGCCCGAGATAGCAAACCTGATCCGGAATCAGCTCGTGCAATTGACCGGTGCGCCGGTAGCGGCGCGGGCGCAGTCGAGCGCATCGAGCGGTCCGGTCATCGATCTCGAGGTCAGCGTCGGCGACGAGATCGATCTCGATCGCTTCGGCGCCAATGCGCGTCTCTTCGTCATCGCGCGATCGAGCGACAGTCCGGCGCCGATCGCCGTCGCGCCTTATCCGTTGTCGTCGCTACCGGGCCACTTTTCTCTAAGTGATGCCGACGCGATGATCGCCGGCCGCTCGCTGTCGCAGTATCCGGAGGTCACTGTCGTCGCACGAATCTCGGGGAGCGGCGAAGCGCTGGAGAAATCAGGTGATGCTTATGCAGAGGCGACCGTGGAACCTGGTGCCGCGGAAACGGTGAGCCTCGTCATCAACCGCGTCGTACCTTAGGTATCACGCACAACGCCTTAACCTTGCAAGGAATCGGCGCCCAACGCGGTCGGCCGTGCCCGGATCGGCTGGCACGTCATCAACTCAGTCGGTTGGTCCATTCGCCATCTGCTCGAGCTCCGCCCAGCGATCGAGAGAGCTTTCGAGCCGGTGCTCCAGCGATCGCAGCTCCTCCAGCCTTGCACTCGTGACTGCATGATCCTGACGGTAAAAGTCCGGCCGGGATATCTCGTCGTTCAGCGCTTCGACCTTGCTTTCGAGCTTCTCGATCTGATCCGGTAAGCCATCGAGCTCGCGTTTCAGCTTGTATGAGAGTTTGGCTTTGTCCTTGTCTTTTCTCCTGGACGGCCTTTCCCGCGACCTGGCATCCGGGCTGCTCGTCTTGTCTTCCCCGATGGCGAGGTCACGATGCTTGCGCGCCCAGTCGCTGTAGCCGCCGGCATACTGCCGGACGACGCCGTCCGCCTCGAACACGAGCGTCCGCGTGACGACGGCGTCGAGAAAGTGGCGATCGTGGCTGACGACGATCAGTGTGCCGGGAAACTCCGCGAGCCGGTCTTCGAGCGCCTCGAGCGTCTCGACATCCAGGTCATTGGTCGGCTCGTCGAGCACGAGGAGATTCGACCCCTCGGTAAACAGCTTGGCCAGAATCACCCGGTTGCGTTCACCGCCCGACAGCGCCGAGATACGCGTCCGCGCGCGCTTGGCCGAAAACAGGAAGTCGGTCAGATAGGCGATGACGTGCTTCTTGCGGCCGTTGAGGACGATGTAGTCGCGGCCTTCACCTACGAGCTCGGCCACCGTTCGGCTCGTATCGAGCTCGCGACGCAGCTGATCGAAGTAACCGATCTTGAGATGGGTTCCGAGCTTGACGGAACCGGAATCCGGTTTCATCTCGCCAATGAGAATTCGCAGCAGCGTACTCTTGCCAACGCCATTGTTGCCAACGATGCCAACGCGGTCGCCGCGCATGATGCGCAGCGAGAAGTCGCGGAGCAGGGGAGTCTCGCCGAAGGCGTGACAGACGTTTCTGGCTTCGATGACCTTTCTGCCCGACAGCTCGTCACTGACGTTGATGTGGATTCTTGCAGTCCGCGAGCGGGAGATACGTGCCGCGCGTTCCTCCCTGAGCACGTGCAGTGCGCGCACACGCCCTTCGTTTCTGTGCTCCCGCGCCTTGACCCCCTGGCGGATCCAGGCTTCTTCCTCGGCCAGCTTCTTGTCGAACTCGCGGTTGGCGACATCCTCGTCCGCCTCGGCTTTCGCGCGCCGCTCGAGGTATTCGCGATAACCGCCCGGCCAGCTGCGCAGGCGGCCGCGATCGATGTCGACGATACGCGTCGCGACCCTTTCGACGAAGCTGCGGTCGTGAGTGACGAACATCACGGCGCCCTGGTAGCGCCGAATTTCGTTCTCGAGCCACTCGATCGTGGAAATATCGAGATGGTTGGTCGGCTCGTCCAGCAGCAGGAGCTCGGGATTGGATACGAGGGCACGGCCGAGCGCCGCTCGTCGGCGCCACCCACCGGATAGCTCGCTCATTCGCTTGCCCTCGGGGAGACCGAGCTGGCTCATGATCGAATTCACCTGCGCATCCGTCGACCAGCCGCCGCCAGCCACGATCTCGCGCTCGAGCGCTTCGACCTCGCGCAGCACCTCACGACTCTCGCCCGCAGACTCGGTAAGCTGGCGGTAGCGCTCTATCCGCGCAACCTGCTCAGCCAGACCCTTCTCGACGAATGCCTTGACCGGCTCGTCGGATGCCTCAGCCAGCCCTTGCTCGAGGGCAGCGAGCCTCAGATTGGCCGGCCGATCGATGGTACCGTCGTCGGGCTCGAGCTCACCCGTGATGAGCTTGAGCGAAGTCGACTTACCGGCACCATTGCGCCCGATCAGACACAGCCGCTCACCCGGATCGATCCTCAGGCTCGCTTCCGAGAGAATCACCTGGTCGCCAAAAGCGAGCGAAACGCCGTCGAATCGAATGAGGTACTGCATCGGCGGCCATTAAACGATGTCGATCCCTACAAAGCCATATTGCATGCCGCATTCGGGCCAGGCAGGGCGCCGGCACGGGGGGAGGCCTTCCAGCGGAGGGTCTGCGGCCGATATCGACATAATTTAACATAATATACATTATACGCATTATAGGCTCAGGTAAGCTGAGACGGCATTTCCAAACCGGGCTTAGCCATGGAATACGTCTATCTGGTCATCGTGCTCGCTCTGATCGAGTATTTCGTCTTTGGTGCACTCGTCGGCCGTGCGCGCGGCATGTACGGCGTCAAAGCCCCGGCCTGCACAGGCCCCGAGGAATTCGAGCGCGCGTTTCGCGTGCAGCAGAATACGCTCGAGTGGCTGATCGTGTTCATCCCGGCGATGTGGATCTGCGGCACTTACGTCGGTCCCATGGTCGCAACAGGATTCGGTGTCATCGGAATCGTCGGCCGCGCGATTTATGCGCGCGCCTACATCAAGGCGCCCGAAAAGCGCGGTCCAGGCATGATGCTTTCAGGCATCGCCAACATGGGGCTCCTGATCGGGAGTCTGGTCGGGATCATTCAAGCCCTGTGACGCATTCGTCTGCGGGTAAGATGGCGCGAAAAAGGTGGGCTTTTCGGTCCCGTTACCCGCATGGGTTATGCTGAATGAACTGGGACTTATGTTGGCAGCAGCCTGAGGACGACGTCGACAACATTTACACGATTACATAAGAATATTTGATAAGCACCTGATTTTATGAGGTTTGTTTGCCTGGCATCAGGCTTGCATTACAGGGGATATGGTGCACTCAAGAATCACCCGGCTGGCAGGTGTGGGAATGCTGGCAATGGTTCTCTGCACGGTGGCTGAAGCAGGACAGTGGGATGTCGTGCTGAATGGCCGCTCGATTCACATCGACGCAGAGAGAGACTGGAACGAGGCCAACTGGGGACTCGGAGTTGAGCACGAGTTCAACCCCGAGGATCGCTGGGTCAAGGTCGCGCTGGGCAACGGGTTTCGCGACAGCGATGACGAGATGTCCTACATGGCCGGGGGCGGCATCAAGCGCCGTTTCTATGTGCCCTGGGGCGCTCGTGACGTTCACGTTGACCTGGGCGCGATCGGATTTGTCATGACCCGCCAGGATGTCAACGGCGGCCGGCCGTTTCCCGGCATTTTGCCGGCAGTTAGCGTCGGAACGCGACAATTTGCCGTCAATTTCACGTACCTGCCGGGTCAGTACGCAGAGCGCGTGGCGGGTGCCAGGACGGCCGACCCGACGCTGGACGGGATCCTGTTCATGCAGTTCAAGTTCAACGCCAACCTGTTTCGTGGCGATGGCTTCCGTGGCCGCGAGCGCGTGGCGCTGAACGCCGACGAATAGCCGAATTGGGGTCAGAGCCCTTTGCAAAAGGGCTCTGACCCCTTTCTTGGGGCGCCCTGCCCCTTCAAGGATCTTAAGCCTGCGTTAAGGCGGCTGTGCTATCTTTGATCGAACCAAATCCGTTCGTCTCAGAGGTGGGATACAGATGACGTTTCGGGCCCTGACAACCATGGCGGCCACCGCCGCGCTCACAGCGATACCCTTCCTGGCGCGCGACGGCCAGGCCCAGATTCTCATGACGCAGAAGGACGTCGAGGCGGAGCTGCGCGTCCAGTGGATGCAGATGAAACGTGACATGCCGCGTCACCCGAGCGAGCGCGTGCAGCGCTTCGTGCAGTGCATCGCCTACGCGATCATCGACCAGGTACCCGAGGAATATGCCGAGCTCGACTGGGAGGTCATCGTTTTCGACAACGAAGCGCGCAACGCGATGGTCACCCCCGAGGGCAAGATTGCCGTCTTCACCGGTCTGCTCGAGGTGGCCAACACGGCCAACGAGCTGGCGGCCGTGCTCGGGCACGAGGTCAGCCACCTGACTCAGGATCACGTCAAGGAACGCGTGCGTCGCGCAATGGGGACCGGCCTGCTCGGCGCCGTTGGCGGCGGCCTGACCGGCGTCGATTCGCAGGGCGCAGCCCAGGTTGTGTTCCAGCTGCCGTTTCAGCGCGAGCAGGAACGCGAAGCCGACCTGGTCGGCATGACTTACATGGCTCGTGCCGGTTACGACCCTCGGGCCGCACTCGATCTGTGGCGGGAGATGGGCGGTGCGGAAAGCGCTCAGCGCCCGCCCGAATGGTTGTCCACACACCCCGATCCCGATTATCGGCTCGCCGATATCGCCAGGAATCTGGCACCGGCGCTCGTGACCTACAATCAGTCGCTGGACGCAGGCGTCAGGCCATACTGCCGTCTCTGACCGCGATTGCGTCATCCGGGTGGTCGCAGAACAGCGCGTCGACCTCCAGCTCCCGGATGAGGAAACGCAGCGTTTCGAGATAGTCGAGTTGCCGCGGTGGGGGCAGATCGCGCCGCATCGTATACGGATGCACCAGAAGCCCCGCATTGGCCAGCGAGTCCGCGAGAGCACTCGGCCGCAGTTGTCCGCCCGAGCTCTCCGCAATCAGCGTTTCGAATGGCAGCCCGACGCCAGCGGCGTAATCGGCGATACCGCTCAATGAGGACGAATTACGGACGAGCGCCTCAGCGTCATCGCCCTCGAGCAACTGCACGAGAGGAAACTCGGTCGCAAACTCGTCTCTGAGACGCCTGAGCGCCCCGGCGTCGAACGACTGGACGAACACGGGCCCCGAAATCTGCTCTCTGCTCGCCGTCAGCGAGGCATGGATCAGGCCGGCCAGATCGACCCCTGCATCCGCATGCCAGCCGGGGTCCTTGATTTCTGGATAGATTCCGACGTGTCCACCGGTCGAGGCGTTGAGCCCGGCTATCAGTCGAACCTCCTCCTCGAAGCGCTGGATCCTGAATGATTCGAGCTGGTACGGAAACCGGCCGGGGAACCTGAGCTCCTCAGTGCCCGGTTGGCGCCTTTCAGACAGCGATACCGCCGCAAGCTCGGCCAGCGTGAAGTCGATGACGTAGAAGCGGCCGTCATCCCGCCGACGCTCCGGATAATGCACCGCGACGTCGCTGATGTCGTCGAGAAAAGTATCGTGGAGCACCACGAGCTCGTGATCCCGGGTTGCAACCAGGTCCTGCTCGATGAAGTCGACGCCCAGACCGTAGGCCAGAGCCTTGGCGACGGCCGTATGCTCCGGCAGGTATCCGCTGGCCCCGCGGTGGGCGATGATTCGAGTAGGAGACCAGCCCGGTTCGGGCTCAGGACATGTCGAACTCAATGACTTCCCAGCGTTTGGTGTCTTCGTGGCGTGCTTCGAGCAGGATGGCATCGACGATGCTTCGGTCGTTCCAGCCGACGATGGCGGCAGCGCTGCCCTCGACCTCTGCAGGAACAGCACCCATACCGCCAAAGGGCTCGAGCGCGATCACGGGCAGCCCGGCCGTCTTCGCCGTTTGCAGCTGAAAACTGAACAGCTCGCGATTCTCGGTGAACATCGTGCTGACCACGAGCACGACCTCGGCGTTGTGAATCTGCTCGTGCAGCTTGGCGCGGATCGCTTCCGTACCGCCGCTGGTCGGCATGTCATCCGGATTGCTGCAATTGACGTAGAAGAAGTTGTTCGCGCTCTCGAGGTACTCGAAGACGCGATGGTAGTCGGGGTGATCCGCGAACCCGTGGCAGACGAAAACTCGGATGGGATCCTTCTCAGACATCGCTCGGACACTACTCTGCAGCCCGATTATTTGCAATGAACCGCTTCAAATATGGCGTTTTGTGTGAAACGCAGCACGAATCGACAGCAAAGCCCTGCCGAGCTTGGCTAGAATGACTCACGTGCGGCTCCTGCTTTACAACATTCGTTACGGCATCGGCGCGGGCTCAACGATGCGCTTCCCGGTGCCGGGCATGGGTTACGTCATCGGTAATCGCACCAATCTCGAGCGCATCACCGAGTTCATCAAGGACCAGGATCCCGACATCGTCGGGCTCGTCGAGGTCGACACCGGATCGATTCGCGCGCAGCGAGTGAATCAGGCCGAATCAATCGGGAAATCGCTCGGTCACTACTCCGTCTACCAGTGCAAGTACGGCGAGTCTTCGCTGAACCAGTTGTTGCCGATCGTGCGCAAGCAGGGGAACGCATTCCTTGCTGCACCGCGCGTGCATGGCGAGCGCTTCCACTATTTCGACAAGGGCATCAAGCGCCTGACGATCGAGCTCGAGCTCGAAGAGTGCTCGATATTTCTGGTTCACCTCTCGCTGAAATATCGACATCGCCAGGAGCAGCTGCATTCGCTGCACGATCTCGTGGTCGCGTCGCCAAAGCCGGTACTGATCGCCGGCGACTTCAATACGTTCTGGGGCGGCCATGAGATTTATCTGTTCATGAAGGCGGCGGGTCTCAAGAGCGCCAATACGCACGGCCTGCCCTCCTACCCCAGCAACTCGCCACGCAAGGAGCTGGATTTCGTACTCTATGGCGAGGGCATCGATATCAGCAATTTCTTCATACCCGCCGTGCCATTCTCCGATCACCTGCCGCTGGTCTGTGACTTTACGGTCAACGGCAAGGCGGTTGCGGCGGCCTGAACAGGTGACGGGAGAAGACACAGCCCGCAGAACCCACTGGCGCGTCAGCTATGGCTCGACCGGCCACTGCTGGCTGACGCTGGACAAGGCCGGCGCCAGCAGCAACACGCTGTCGAGCGACGTCCTGGCCGAGCTCGACGAGATCGTCACCGGGATCGAGCAGCAAGCGGATCTCCCCG